>NZ_LWRX01000227.1:0-16395 GCF_001683835.1 Ralstonia sp. RL
GCGCTGTTGGCGTAGGCGCGCAGACCGGTACCGGCGTCCCCCGTGGCGCGGAACAGGCACTCCCACCGATCGCCGAGATACATGCGCGTCGCCAGCGGCAGGCGGATGGTGTTGTCGGCGTTGTCCTGCCCGACGCGCACCTGCTCCAGGCGGATCACGCCATGGGCGGGCGCACCGGGCTTCAAGTCGCCGCGCGCGACACCCCACAGCGACCAGCCGCCGGTCTCGTCTACCAGCCGGGCCATGCCGTCGCGCACCTCGGCGATCTTGCCGTTGATGCGGTTGTTGCTGCCCATGAACTCGGCGGTGAACAGCGTCTGCGGCGCGCCGTACATTTCTTCGGGCGTGCCTTGCTGCTCGATCACGCCGTTGTTCAGCAGCAGGATGCGATCGGACATGGCCATCGCCTCGCTCTGGTCGTGCGTGACCATCAGCGCCGACAGGCCCAGACGCACGATCAGCTCGCGCAGGAAGGCACGTGCTTCTTCGCGCAGCTTGGCGTCGAGGTTCGAGAGCGGCTCGTCGAGCAGGATCACAGGCGGGTTGTAGACGAGCGCGCGGGCGATGGCCACACGCTGCTGCTGGCCGCCGGACAGCTGGCTCGGGAAACGCTCGCCGAGATGGCCGAGGCCCAGTTGCTGCAGCACGGCCTGCACGCGTTCCTTGATCTGCGCAGACGGCGTCTTGCGCAGCTTGAGCGGATAGGCGACGTTCTCGGCCACGGTCTTGTGCGGCCACAGCGCGTAGGACTGGAAGACCAGGCCCAGGTTGCGCCCTTCGGCCGGCACGTCGAGCTTCTTGGCGCCGTCGAACATGACGCGGTCGCCGATCTTGACGGTGCCCTGGCTGGCTTGTTCGAGGCCAGCCACAGCGCGCAGCAGCGTGGTCTTGCCCGAACCGGACGGGCCCAGCAGCGAGACGACCTCGCCCTTCTGCAGCTGCATCGAGACACCCTTGAGAACCGGGTTGTTGCCGTATTGCAGGTGCAGGTCGTTGACAGTGAGTTCAATCATGGAGCTTCACTCCGAAACGCAGTGCGATGCCGAGGCCCACGGCCACCAGCACGATATTGACGAAGGACAGCGCGGCGACGATATCGATGGCGCCGCCCGCCCACAGGGAAACCAGCATCGAGCCGATCGTCTCGGTGCCCGGCGACAGCAGATACACACCGGTCGAGTACTCGCGCTCGAAAATCAGGAAGATCAGCAGCCAGGCGCCGAGCAGGCCGTAGCGCGTGAGCGGCACGGTCACGTCGCGCGTGGTGCGGGCGCGGCTGGCGCCGACCGAGCGCGCGGCTTCCTCCAGCTCCGGTCCGACTTGCAGCAGCGCAGCCGAGATCAGGCGCAGGCCATACGCGAGCCACACCACCGTATAGGCGATCCACACGCTGAAGATCGTGCTGCGCAGGTCGCGCAGGCTCGGCACGATGTGCTCGATGATCCAGTTGGCGAACGGCACGCTGCTATCGGTGAGGGCGGTTTCGACCCAGTTCGGCACGAACAGGAAGACCCACAGGAACGCCAGGCCTGCCAGCAGCCCCGGAATGGCGCGCGGCACCAGCACGCTGTAGTCGAGAAAGCGCGTCCAGCCATCCGGCTTGCGGTGCATGGCCAGGCCGATGCACGTGTAGCACGCCACGGCAATCGCGCCGCCGATCACGCCAATGAGCACCGTATTGACCATCGCGCGCACGAACTGCGGCTGCTCGAAGATCTGCTGGAATGCCGTGGTGGAGAACGCCTGCACCAGCGACACGCCTTCACCCCAGTTCGACACGAACGCACGCAGCGCGATGCCCGACAGCGGCACCACCACCGTCACGAAGAACCACAGCACCACCACCGCCCACGCCGGCCAGCGCCAGCTGCCCAGCGGTAGCGGACGGCTGCGCGTGACCTTGCCCTTGACGGTGACGAAGCGGTTGGCCGACTTCAGCATGTAGCGTTGCAGCAGCACCAGCGGGAACGTCACCATCACCAGGCAGACCGCGACGGCGGCCATCAGGTGATACGCTGGGGTGCCGAGCTTGTTGGTCAGCTTGTACAGATACGTTGCCAGCACAAGGTGACCTTCCGGATCGCCCAGCACGAGCACCAGGCCGAACACCTCGAAGCCCAGGAACGTCACCAGCACGGCGGCGTACAGCAGGGCGGGGCGCACCATCGGCAGGCTCACGTTCAGCGCCACCGACAGCGGCGATGCCCCCGCGATACGGGCGGCTTCTTCCACGTCCGAACCGAGACTGCGCAGCGCCGACGAGACGTACAGATACACGTGAGGCACGTGCGTCAGGCCGGCAATGATGATGATGCTCGTGAACGAATACACGTTCCACGGCGCACCGCCAAACAGGCTCTTGAACCACACCGTGTAGAAGCCCACGGGGCCGGCCGACACCACGTAGCCGAACGCCAGCACCATCGGCGAGACGAACACCGGAATCATCAGCAGCGGTTCGAGGATGCGGCGGCCGGGCAGGTCCGAACGCACCATCAGGAATGCCAGGATGCCGCCCAGCGGCACTGAGATCACCGCCAGGCCGAACGCTAGCGCAGCAGATTTCTCGAAGGCGTGCCAGAAATCCGAATCGGTAAAGATGAACTGATACGCATCGAGCCCCGCCAGCGCGTCGGGCATGAAGAACGGCGCGGACAGAAAGCTCTGGTAGAAGATCAGCGCCAGCGGCGTGAAAATCGCCAGCGCGGTAAGCAGAATGACCACGCCGCGCGGCAAAGCCTGTCCCACACGCGTCCAGGGCGAGCGCTTGAGGGAGACTTCGGCGACGGCGGCACGGTCTTGCGCTAGAGAACGCATGGTGCCTCCAGGAGGGGCCGGCGCCAGAAACGGATGGCGCCGGAAGGTCGGTCAGAGAAAGGGTGTCGCGATCAGCAGTTCAGCAGATCAGCGGCCGGCGGCGGTGCGCCATTGCTTGATGAACTCCAGACGCTTCTTCGGCTCCAGGAACGCCAGGATCGATTCGTCCACCGGGATCGGCTTGATCGTGTTGCCCAGAATCTTCTTCAGGCCGGCGGCGGTGGCTTCGCCCGTCACGTCTTCGCGCAGCGAGTGCAGATCCGACTTGTTGGCGAGGATTTCCTGGCCGCGCTTGGACAGGATGTAATCGAGCCACAGCTTGGCCGCGTTCGGGTTCCTGGCCTTCTTGGCGATCATCGCCACGCGCGACACCACGAGCGTGTAGTCCTTCGGATAGACGATGCCGATCGACGGATCCTTCTTGGCGCGCGCAATCGCGTACGAACCGAGGATGTTGTACGCCACCAGGGTTTCGCCCGAGGCCACGCGCTCCATCATCGTGCCCGTGGAGGACTGCAGCACCAGGTTCGGCCCGACCGCCTTGACGAAATCAAAGTACTGCGGCGAGTCGACGTTGTCCTGGGCGGCCATCATGAAGCCCACGGCGGACTTCTCGATGTCGTACGTCGTGACCTTGTTCTTGAAGCGTTCGGGCTGGCTGGCGATGAGCTTGGCGAAGTCGGCGTGCGTCTGCGGCACCTCGTTGTCCTTCACCAGGCGCTTGTTGTACAGGAACACGGCCGGCTCATACGTCGTGCCGTAGGCCAGGCCCTTGTAGACGGACCACTTCGGCAGGTTCGGGACTTCGGGCGAGTCGTACTTCAGGGCGTACGTCTGCGCGAGCTTGAGCTGCGAGTCCATCGACGAGTTCCACATCATGTCGGCCGAGGCGCCGCCGGCGGCTTGCTCGCTGATGAAGCGGTTGTACAGCTCGCTGCTGTTCATGTCGTTGTACTCGACCTTCACGCCGGGGTAGAGCGACTCGAAATCCTTGATCAGCGGGTCGGCAGCCTTGGTGTCCGTCGTCGCGTAGACCACGACCTTGCCTTCCTTCTTGGCGGCGGCGATGGTGTCAGCGTAGCTGGCCGGGTAGCCGGCCGGGACTTGCGCGAAGGCAGCGGTGCTGAGAGTCAGTGCGGCAGCGGCAATCGAAGCGAGAGCGGCGTGCGTGGGCACGAACGGGCCACGAAGCATGGGTTTGTCTCCTGTTTGCTTGTGATGGTGTGGGGCCGGCTACTTATGGCTTGCTGCGCGTAGCTCAGACGGATGGCCCCAGGTGCGGCGGAGTATAGAAGTCGCGCGCTTTCGCCACGCTTTCATTGCGGCTGCTGCGTTGCAGCATGCTCCGAAGGTGCGGCCGACGCCGCCAGCGGCACGCGAATCCGCGCAGACAGGCCGACGCCGCCGTGCCGGTTCGGCTCGCCGTCGGCCAGCTCGATGTGACCCCCGCTGCGAGCGGCATACGCGCGCGCGATCGCCAGACCCAGGCCGGAGCCTTCCGCGGCGTAGCGGGTGTCCTTCGGCTGCCCGGCGCGATGTCCGCCTTCATGCGCGCGCCGGAAGCGCTGGAACGCATGCGCACGTTCATCGGGGGTCATGCCGGGGCCGGTATCGTCCACGCAGACGAGCGCGTGGTCGCCATCGGCCATCGCCCGCACGGTGATGCGCCCGCCGGCCGGCGTATAGCGCAGCGCGTTGTGCACGAGGTTCGAGAGCGCCTCGCGCAGGAAAGCCGGATAGCCGATCACGGGCAGCGGCACCGCCGCGCCGCCCTCGTCCCAGCCGAGGTCCTGCTGTTTTTCACGCGCGAGCGGAAGTGCATCGACGACGACGTCGCGTGCCAGCTCGCCGAGATCGAAAGTCTCGGCCGGCGCGTCCTGCCCCGCATGGCGTGCGCGTGCGAGCGCCAGCAACTGCGTGGTCAGCCGGTTCGTCGACTGCAGCCGGGCGATGATGGCGGACAGGCTTTCGCGCACGCGCGTCGGGTCCGTTTCGCGCAGCGCGTACTCGGCTTGCGTGAGCAGCACCGCCAGCGGCGTGCGCAATTGATGCGACGCATCGGCGAGAAACTGGCTCTGCGCCTCGGCAAGTTCTGCGTAGCGGTGGATGTGGTGGTTGATGGCATTCACCAGCGGGCGCACTTCGGCCGGCACGTCGGTGGTGTCGAGCGGGCGCAGGTCGTCGGACGCGCGCACGGCGATGCTGCGTGCAAGCCGATTGAGCGGCCGCAGCGCCACGGTCACGCCGAGCCACAGCAGTGCCGCGCTCACGGCCACGAGCGCGGCATCGCGCAGCAGCGTACCGCGCCAGACTGCCTGCTGCAGCGCGCGTCGCGTTTCAATGGTTTCGGCCACCTGGATCACGATGCGCGCCGGCAGCCCCGGTTGGTACAGCGGCTTGGCGACCGCGGCCACGCGCACCGGCTCGCCGTGATACGTGGCGTCGTAGAAGAGCGGGGTGTCGTTCTCCAGCCCGGATTTGGGCAGGGGCAGGTCCTCGTAGCCGGTCAGGGCGGCCTCCGGGGGCTTGCCTGGCAGGCTCTCGAATGCGACGCGGTAATAGACGTTGCTCTGCGCCGTCGATTCGAACATCGACAACGCCACATAGGGCACGTTGACCTGCACCTGCCCGCGCTCGATCGTCACGCCGTTCTCGATCGCGCGCACCGAGCCGAGCAGGGCGCGGTCATAGGCGCGGTCGGTGGCGCCGCGCAGCGCCTGGTACGCAGACACAATGTCGATGGCCAACACGCCCACCAGCCCCGGAAGCAGCAGCCAGAGCAGCGTGAGCTTCAGGCTGCGCGGCAGCCGCAGCCAGGAGCGCGTCCGCATCATGCCGGGCTGTTACCCGCAGCGCCCGGGTCATCCGCGCCGGCTTCGAGCAGGTAACCCAGGCCGCGCACGGTGACGATCTGCACGCCCGTGCCAGCCAGCTTCTTGCGCAGGCGGTGGACAACGACTTCCACCGCGTCGGGGCTCGAATCGCTGTCCAGATTGAACACCTTGTCGAACAGATGCACCTTGCTGATGGGCTGGCCGGTCTTGTGCAGCAGGGCCGACAGCGCCGCATGTTCGCGTGGCGTGAGCGAGAGTGGCTCGCCCGACAGCAGAAAGGCCTTGCGCCCGGTGTCGAACTCCAGCGGCCCGCAGCGCAGACGCGGAAACGCCCGGCCGCGGCTGCGGCGGATCAGCGCCATCAGCCGCGCTTCGAGTTCGGACAGCGCGAACGGTTTGGTGAGGAAATCGTCGGCCCCGGCGTTCAGGCCGCGCACGCGCTCATCCAGCGCCCCCTGGGCGGTGAGGATCAGCACCGGCGTGCGGTCATCGCGCGCGCGCATGTCGGCCAGCACGGCAAAGCCGTCCTTGCGCGGCAGCCGCAGGTCAAGCACGACCGCATCGAACTCGCCCGAGCCGAGGAACGCTTCAGCCACGACGCCGTCGGCGGCACGCTCGACCACGAAGCCGCTTTGCGCCAGCGCGCGGGCAAGCCACGCAGCCAGTTCGTCCTCATCCTCCACCAGCAAGATCCGCATCGGGTGTCTCTCAATATCGTTCTGTGTGCTTTTTCATGATAATGCGTGGCGCCCGCATCCCGATCACCTGTCCAACCGATGCGGTCTATCTGAATGTCGTCCATCCCGAATTCTCGCCGCCGCTGGTTGTGTCAGGCCGCCGCGCTGCTGACCGCGGGCAGCGCCGCTCCCCGCGAGGCGGGCGCGCAGTGGCTGGCCCGTCCTGCCCCCGAGTTGCCGTCGTACTACCCGCACGATTACGGCAGGATGATCGATGCCGCGCGCCGTGAGGGCCGCGTCACGGTGTACTCGACCACGGATTTCTCCGCGGCCTATCCGCTCATCCGCGCCTTCGAGGCACGCTACCCGGGTATCACGGTCGATTATCGCGAGCAGAACAGCGACGACATCTACCGCCGCTTCCTCGCGGAGTTTTCCACCAGATCGCCTGGCGCCGACGTCGTCTGGAGCTCGGCCATGCCGGAGCAGTTCAAGCTGGTCAACGACGGCCACGCGCTGCCATATGCGTCGCCCGAGCGGCCGTATCTGCCCTCATGGGCCATCTGGAAGAACGAGGCCTACGGCACGAGCTACGAGCCGGTGGTCTTCGTCTACAACGCGCGCCAGTTGCCGGCCGACCTGATTCCGTCGACGCATGCTGACTTCGCACGCATCTTGAACAGCCATCACGATCTGCTGCGCGGCCGCGTCGCGTCGTACGACATCGAGCACTCGGGCTCCGCCTTCCTTTTTGCCGCGGAAGATGCCCGCACCACGCCGGTGTTCTGGGATGTGGCCAAGGCGCTGGGTGGCGTCAACGTGAACCTGTACATCACCACGGCCGCCATGCTCGAGCGCGTGGCTTCCGGCGAAAGCCTGCTTGCCTACAACGTGATCGGGTCGTACGCCGCCCGCTATGCCGACCGCAACCCGGCGCTCGCCATCAAGATGCCGACCGACTACACGCTCGTCGCCACGCGCGTCGCCTTTATCGCGCGCCGGGCGGCCCGGCCCAATGCCGCGCGGCTGTGGCTCGATTTCATGCTCTCCCGCGACGGCCAGAGCGTCATGGCCGACCGTGCGTTCCTCTTCTCGCTGCGTCAGGACGTGGAGACGGGGCTGACCGCCAAGCGTCTCCTCGCCGAACTCGGCAACACGCACCGGCCGATTTCCGTCGGGCCCGGTTTGCTCGCCCATCAAGATCAGCTCCGCCGTGCCGATTTCCTTAAGCGATGGCACGCCGCCCTGGGCAAATAGAAGAGATTTGAGCGCCACTTTCCGGAGGGTGCGTGGCGAGAAGGCGACAATCCAAAACTGTCACGGAAGGACAAATTCGTTGCGCCCACCCACCCGAGATTCGTCCGCCAACCCCCGTCCCGGCGGGAGAAAACGGCCCGTTGCCCCCCTTTTCGATGGGCTGCCCGCGTGTTGCCCATGAGCAACAACTTGGCCGCAAATCGCGTCCCAGAGCCAGAAAGGGTTTCCAGAATCCGTCATCGCTGGCCCATAATGCGGTCAGACGTGAGGTTTCTGCGTCGTCCATAAGGACAGTCAAGATTTCCCAATCAGTTGACAAGGAAAGTGTCGATATGAAGATGAAACTGTTTGCAGCTGCTGTTGCAGCTCTGGCCGCCGGTGGCGCCTATGCACAATCCTCCGTGACCCTGTACGGCGTGGTCGACGCTGGTCTGACGTACGCAAACAAGGTGCCGAACGGCAACGGTGGCGGTAGCTCGCGTTTCGGCCTGGATTCGGGTGGCCTGTCGGGCTCGCGTTGGGGACTGCGTGGTGTTGAAGACCTGGGCGGTGGCCTGAAGGGTATCTTCAACCTGGAAAGCGGCTTCAGCATCGACGACGGCAAGTCGGGCCAAAACAGCCGTCTGTTCGGCCGTAACGCTTACGTCGGTCTGCAAGGTCAGTGGGGTCAATTGACCCTGGGTCGTCAGCAAAACCTGCTGTACGACTTCTCGCTGATCTATGACCCGATGGCAATCGCTTCGCGTTACTCGCTGGCTGGTCAAGACGCTTACTTCGCTCAGCGTGCAGACAACGCTGTTAAGTACATCGGCACGTTCGGTGGCCTGAGCGTCTCGGCTCTGTACTCGTTCAACCGTGATGGTAATGAGCAACCTGGCCTGAGCAAGCTGGGTCGTGAGTGGAGCTTGGGTGCCAACTACGCTGGTGGCCCGTTCGCAGTTGGTGCGGTGTATGATCAGTCGAACCAAACGACTGCTTTGACCGGTGCTGCAGTTGACAACAAGGAACAACGCGCCACGATCGCTGGCACGTACGCCTTCGGCCCGGCTAAGCTCTACGCTGGCTACCGTTGGTACAAGGCTAACTTCGCAACTGTTGCTGGCAATGGCAACCTGCGTTCGAACCTGTACTGGGCTGGCCTGGGTTACCAAGCTACTCCGGCTCTGTCGCTGACGGGTACGGCTTACTACCAACAGTTCAAGAACAGCAACGCGGGCAATCCGTGGCTGTTTGTGGTCGGCACCGACTACGCCCTGTCGAAGCGCACCGACGCGTACTTCAACCTGGCTTATGCTAAGAACAGCAGCGGCTCGGGCCTGGGCGTGCTCAACCTGAACACGACCGACTCGTACGCTGGTACGACGCTGGGTAGCACCAACTTCAGCAACCAGAACGTGTACTCGAGCCCGGCTGCTGGCAACGCCAACCAGTTCGGCGCTACCGTTGGTATCCGCCACAAGTTCTAATTTGACGCGCTCGTCAGGGCGCATCGAATTAAACGGTTAAACGCCGACCCCGAAAGGGGTCGGCGTTTTTCTTGGTGCTTTGCTCGAGCAAATGTGTTGGGCATGAAACGAGTCATGCTTCTCGCCGGTAAGGCCTCAATGTTGGGCGATGGGGGAGTGGTATCTGCTCAGCCCTCGATCAGGAACGCGCTTTCTGGGCCGGGTTGGGCCGATAGAGTCGCGGTGTGGAGTCGCCCTGATTGGGCGGAGCTCGCCGCGTCGTGCCTTTTTTCGTTGCGAGTTCAGCGGGCACTCTGACTGCACCGCCTGAATGGTGCCGGCCGCGGCGCAGCAAAGCGGCGGAGAGATGGTGGGCGCTGCTTGCTCGAAGCGGGGTGGCAAGAAAGCGCCGCAGCAACGACATCTCCGTGCTGCGCTTCCGCTGCGGGCCGCCAACAAAAAACGGCGGCACACCGGCCGCCGTCTGCTGTTGAGGCTGCAACGCTTATTGTTCGTCGTCCGGCGTGGGCATCGGCACGTTGCGCCGTGCCGGCGGCGGACGCTTGCCGACGATGATCGTCAGCTCCACGGGTCTGCCTTTGCGCGACACCGTCACTTTGGCCTCGGCTCCGGGCTTGAGCTGCGCAATGCTGTTGAGCAGCGCCGTCGTATCGAGGATCGACTCACCATTGACGCTGGTGAGAATGTCACCCGGACGCAGCCCGGCCCGATCTGCTGGCCCACCCTGGACCACCGCGGCGATCAGCGCGCCATCCTTGCGCGACAGGCCGAACGATTCGGCAATCTCCGGCGTCACATCCTGCGGCTCGACGCCAATCCAGCCGCGCACCACGCTGCCGGTCGAAATGATCGACTCCATCACTTGCTTGGCGAGCGACACCGGAATCGCAAAGCCAATGCCCAGCGAGCCGCCCGAACGCGAGTAGATCGCCGTATTGATGCCGACGAGGTTGCCTTCCGCGTCCACCAGCGCGCCGCCAGAGTTGCCGGGGTTGATGGCCGCATCGGTCTGGATGAAGTTCTCGAACGTGTTGATGCCGAGGTGGCTGCGGCCCAGCGCCGAGACGATCCCCATCGTCACCGTCTGGCCCACGCCGAACGGGTTGCCGATGGCGAGTACCACGTCGCCCACGCGCACGTTCTCGAGTCGGCCGAGCGTGATGGCGGGCAGGTCGGGCAGGTTGATCTTGAGGACGGCCAGATCCGTTTCCGGGTCAGAGCCCACCACCTTGGCGTTGCTCTTGCGGCCATCGGTAAGGGCGACTTCGATCTCGTCGGCGCCGTCCACGACGTGGTGGTTCGTTAGAATGTAGCCTTCCGAGCTGACGATCACGCCGGAGCCGAGGCTGGCCGTGGGTTCCTGGCGCTGCTCCGGCACACGGTCCCCGAAGAAGAAGCGGAACCACGGATCCGCGCTGGCCTGCGGGTTACTGCGCTTGGGCGCATTCTTGCTGCTGAAGATGTTGACCACCGCAGGCATCGCCACCTTGGCGGCCTCCGCGTAGGAGTTGCTCGAGGTGCCGCCATGGCCGATCGGCGCAACTTCCTTGAGCGCGACGATGGGCGAGCCGGATTGCACCGCCACCCTGCCGCGCTGCAGCCATTCGGGCTTGAGCGTGGCGATCACAAACCAGATGGCCAGGACGACCGTGACGGCTTGCGCAAAAAACAGCCAAAAGCGGCGCAACATAGGGCGAAATTGAGTCGAAATGGATCGAAAAGAACTTGAATTGTACTTGAACGACCTGTTGCAGGCGGCCCGTTTTCGGGACTATTGCCCCAATGGTCTGCAGGTGCAAGGGCGCGAAACCGTGATGCACATCGTGACCGGGGTGACGGCCAGCCTGGCCTTGGTGGAAGCCGCCATCGACGCGCACGCCGATGCCATCCTCGTGCATCACGGCTATTTCTGGAAGGGCGAAGACGCCCGGATCGTCGGCCAAAAGCACGCGCGTCTCAAGGCGCTCCTTGCGCACGGCGTGAACCTCTTTGCCTACCATTTGCCGCTCGACGCGCATCCCGAGCTCGGCAACAACGCGCAGCTCGGCGCGCTGCTCGGCATCGAGCCCAAAGGCCGGTTCGGCGATGACGAGCTCGGCTGGATTGGCGAGCTGCCGCAGCCGACCACGCTGGCCGCGTTTGCAGAGACGATTTCGGCGCGGCTGGAGCGTGCGCCGCTGGTGATTGGCGATCTGGACCGCCCCGTGCGCACGGTCGGCTGGTGCACCGGGGGCGCGCAAGGCTGGTTCGATGCGGCCGTGGCGGCCGGCGTGGACGTCTATCTGAGTGGAGAGGCGTCTGAGCAGACGACGCATCTGGCGCGTGAATCGGGCGTGGCCTATATCGGGGCCGGCCATCACGCCACCGAGCGCGGCGGCGTGCGGGCGCTTGGCAACCACCTCGCCGGGCGTTTTGGCGTACGCCACACCTTCATCGACATCCCGAATCCGGTGTGATATCGCAACGCCTGTTCACGGCTTGTTCTTGAGGCTGTCGCGAATCTCGCGCAGCAGCACGATGTCTTCGGGCGTTTCGGCCGGGGCGGCCGGCGGGTTGGCGTCGATCACGCGCGTGATGGCACGTACCATCAGGAACACGATGAAGGCGAGAATCAGGAAGTTGACCGCCACGGTAATGAAGTTGCCGTAGGCAAACACCGGCACGCCGGCCTTCTTGAGGTCGGCCAGCGTGTGGGGCACGCCTGCGGGCGCGTCGGCAAGCGCAATGAACAGGTTCGAGAAATCCAGCTTGCCGACGATGCGGCCCACCAACGGCATGATCAGGTCATTGACCAGCGAATCGACAATCTTGCCGAACGCGGCGCCAATGATGACGCCAACCGCCAGGTCGATCACGTTGCCGCGCATGGCGAATTTTTTGAAATCTTGCATCAGTGCCATCGGTTTTCTCCGGATTGTTTGATTCGAGACAAACGGTCAAGCTGCGGATCGGTTGACCTGAATTGTTGAAAACGGGGTTGCAATCCGCGTGCCGAAGCCTTGTCAGTGCTGGGTTGGCGGGCCATCGGCGCATTCACTATATCTGCAACCGCCGCCCCCCGCGACCGCTATCGTCGGCGACGTACGCTCGGGTATAATTTTCGGTTGACGCGAATCCATCTTGATTTCTCACCCTGGGGTCTTGAATGAGTGACCAGCAAAACGTGGACAAGGGTCGCCGCAATCTTTTGATTGCGACGTCCGTGGCTGGTGGTGTGGGAGGGGTAGCGGTTGCGGCCCCTTTCGTTTGCACATTCGCACCATCTGAAAAAGCCCGCGCAGCGGGCGCGCCCGTAGAGGCCGATGTAAGCGACCTGGCTCCTGGCCAGATGAAGGTGGTGGAATGGCGCGGCAAACCGGTCTGGCTGCTCAAGCGCACGCCCGAGATGCTGGAATCGCTCAAGAAGACCGACTCCGAAGTCGCCGACCCGAAGTCCGACGTGCCTTTCACCATGAAGACACCGGACTACTGCAAGAATGAAACGCGCTCGCGTGCCGAACATAAGGACCTGCTGGTCGTGGTCGGCATCTGCTCCCATCTGGGTTGCTCGCCCTCTGGCCCGTTTCCGGCCAGCTCCAATCCGCAGCTTGGCGCCGATCCGGGCTTCGTCTGCCCGTGTCACGGCTCGACGTTCGATCTTGCTGGCCGCGTGTTCAAGAACAAGCCCGCACCGCAGAACCTCGACGTGCCGCCGTACATGTTCCTGTCCGACACGAAGCTGGTGATCGGCAAAGACGAGAAAGGGGAGGCTTGATCATGGCCGAGAAGAAGGTGGAGACAACCGGGCTGCTGGGCTGGATCGACGCTCGCTTCCCGCTGACCGAGACATGGAAGGCGCATCTGTCGGAGTACTACGCGCCGAAGAATTTCAACTTCTGGTATTTCTTTGGTTCACTGGCGCTGCTGGTGCTGGTGATCCAGATCGTCACGGGCATCTTCCTGGTGATGAACTACAAGCCGGACGGCACGCTCAACGCTGCCGGCATTCCCGTCGCCTATGCGAGCGTCGAGTTCATCATGCGCGAGGTGCCGTGGGGCTGGCTGGTGCGCTACATGCACTCGACCGGCGCTTCGGCGTTCTTCATCGTTGTGTATCTGCACATGTTCCGCGGCATGCTGTACGGCTCGTACCGCAAGCCGCGCGAGCTGGTCTGGATCTTCGGCTGCCTGATCTTCCTGTGCCTGATGGCCGAAGCCTTCATGGGCTATCTGCTGCCGTGGGGCCAGATGTCGTACTGGGGCGCGCAGGTCATCGTGAACCTGTTCTCTGCCATTCCGCTGATCGGCCCGGACCTGTCGCTGTGGATCCGTGGTGACTACGTGGTGTCGGACGCGACGCTGAATCGATTCTTCTCGTTCCACGTCATCGCGGTGCCCCTGGTGCTGCTGGGCCTGGTGGTGGCGCACATCATCGCGCTGCACGAAGTGGGCTCGAACAACCCGGACGGCGTCGAGATCAAGGCCAAGAAGGACGAGCGTGGCATCCCGCTCGATGGCATTCCGTTCCACCCGTATTACTCGGTGCACGACATCGTCGGCGTTGCGGTGTTCCTGTTCATCTTCAGCGCGATCGTGTTCTTCGCGCCGGAAATGGGTGGCTACTTCCTGGAAGCCAACAACTTCATCCCGGCAGACTCGCTGAAGACGCCGCCGCACATCGCGCCGGTCTGGTACTTCACGCCGTTCTACTCGATGCTGCGCGCGACCACGTCGGACTTCCTGCCGTGGCTGTGGGCGTTCATCGCGATCATGCTGGGGCTGCTGTTCGTGCGCTCCAAGAGCATGAAGGTCAAGGGCGTAGCGGTGGCTGTGGCCGTGATTCTGGCGCTGGGCTTCGCGTTCATCGACGCGAAATTCTGGGGCGTGGTCGTGATGGGCGGCTCGGTGGTGATCTTCTTCTTCCTACCGTGGCTGGACCAGTCGCCGGTCAAGTCGATCCGTTATCGCCCGGCCTTCCACAAGACGCTGCTGATCGTCTTCGTGATCGCCTTTGCGGTGCTGGGCTACCTGGGTATCCAGCCGCCGAGCCCGATCGGTTCGATCGTCTCGCAGATCGGCACCATTGTGTACTTCGCATTCTTCCTCGCGATGCCGATCTGGAGCCGGATCGGGACGTTCAAGCCAGTGCCTGAGCGCGTCACGTTCACGCCGCACTGATTCGAGCCCGCGCACAAGGACCCATGAAGGACACAAGAATGAAAAAGCTGCTTGCGATTTTCGCCTTGGCCGGTCTCGTGTTTGCCGCGCCCGTGATGGCCAATGAGGGTGGCGTGCCGCTCGATACGGCGCCCAACCAGTCCAGCGATGCGTCTGCGCTGCAGCGCGGCGCCAAGCTGTTCGTCAACTACTGCCTGAACTGCCACGGCGCCAGCGCCATGCGCTACAACCGCCTGCGTGACCTCGGCCTCACGGAAGAGCAGATCAAGCAGAACCTGCTGTTCACGTCCGACAAGATCGGTGACACGATGCACATTGCCATGGACCGGGACGACGCCAAGAAGTGGTTCGGCGCCGTTCCGCCCGACCTGTCGGTGATCGCCCGTGCACGCGGCAGCGACTGGCTCTACACCTACCTGCGCACGTTCTACCGCGACGACACGCGGCCGACCGGCTGGAACAACCTGGTCTTCGACAAGGTCGGCATGCCGCATGTGCTGTGGGAGCTGCAAGGCCAGCGCGTGCCGAAGTACGAGACGGTCAAGTCCGAGCACGGCGGCGAGCCGGAGCACAAGCTGGTCGGCTTCGACCAGGTCACGCCCGGCAAGATGAGCAACGTCGAATATGACCAGGCCGTCGCCGATCTCGTCACGTATCTGGACTGGATGGCTGAGCCCGCCGGTAACCTGCGCAAGCGCCTCGGTGTGTGGGTGCTGTTGTTCATCGGCGTGTTCTTCGTGCTCGCCTGGCGCCTGAATGCGGCCTATTGGAAGGACATCAAGTAAAATCGCTGTTTTCCGGGCAAGGGCTAGGCCGGTGAAACACTGGTCCTAGCCCTTTGCCTTTTCGCTTTTGTGCCGTGGCGATGCTGTTTGTCGCCGCGGTTGTACCGTCATCGGGCCGCCCCCGGCCCATGCGCCAAGGAACTACAACCATGATGGTCTTGTACTCGGGCACCACCTGCCCGTTCTCGCAGCGTTGCCGCCTCGTCCTGTTTGAAAAGGGCATGGATTTCGAGATCCGCGACGTCGATCTCTTCAACAAGCCGGAAGACATCGCGGTGATGAACCCGTACGGCCAGGTGCCTATCCTGGTTGAGCGCGACCTGATCCTGTACGAGTCGAACATCATCAACGAGTACATCGACGAGCGCTTCCCGCACCCGCAGTTGATGCCGGCCGACCCGGTGCAGCGTGCCCGCGCCCGCCTGTTCCTGTTCAACTTCGAGAAGGAACTGTTCACGCACGTCTCCGTGCTCGAGAACGAAAAGGGCAAGGCCGCCGAAAAGAACCACGAGAAGGCCCGTGCCGCCATCCGCGACCGCCTGACGCAACTCGCGCCCATCTTCCTGAAGAACAAGTACATGCTCGGTGAAGAGTTCTCGATGCTGGACGTGGCGATTGCGCCGCTGCTGTGGCGCCTCGACCACTACGGCATCGAAGTCTCGAAGAACGCCGCGCCGCTGATGAAATACGCCGAGCGCATCTTCAGCCGTCCGGCGTATATTGAAGCGCTGACGCCGTCGGAAAAGGTCATGCGCCGCTGATTGCCGCCGGGGTTGCCGGCCGCGCGGGTGTGCGGCCGCAGCTGCGTTGGTCACCATTTCATCATGCCGGAAACTTCCACCAAGCCCTATCTGATCCGCGCCATCTATGAATGGTGCACGGACAACGGCTTCACGCCATACATCGCGGTCTTCGTCGACAACAACACCAACGTGCCGCGCGAGTTCGTCAAGAATGACGAGATCGTGCTGAACGTCAGCTTCGACGCGACCAGCCAGCTCGACATGGGGAACGAGTGGATCACGTTCCACGCGCGCTTTTCGGGCGTGTCGCGCAAGATCGAGGTGCCGGTCGAGAACGTGCTGGCCGTTTATGCGCGCGAGAACGGGCAGGGCATGGCCTTCCCGGTCGAGCGCAGCAATCCTGTGACGCAGGCTGCGACCGAGCGCGAGAACAATCCGCCGCCCAAGCTGGCTGCTGTGGATGCTGAGTCCGCTCTTCCGCCGGCCCCCGCAGAAGCGGACGGCGGCCCGGACGACGAACCGCCGCCCAACGTACCCCGCATCGGCGGCAAGCCCGCGCTGAAAGTCGTCAAGTAGCACGGGTTGCTGTAGAATCGCCGTTCTTTGCCGGCTTAGCTCATCTGGTAGAGCAGTTGATTTGTAATCATCAGGTGGCGGGT
>NZ_LWRX01000060.1:0-15823 GCF_001683835.1 Ralstonia sp. RL
GCCGATGCGCGCCATCAGGTCGCCGGTGCGCTTGCCGCCGAAGTATTCGAGCGAGAGCTTGAGCAGGTGCTCGTAGGTGGTCGTGCGCAGGTCGGCGCTGATGCGCTCCGACACGCGCGCCAGCAGGTACGTGCGCGCCCACCCCAGCGCCCACGCCACCAGCGCCGCGCCGAACAGGCCCGACAGGTAGAGCGTGACCAGACCGTAGTCGACCGGCTTGCCGTTCTGATACGGGATCAGCACGTTGTCCATCAGCGGCATGGTGAGGTACGGCGGGACGAGCGTTGCGCCGGTGCCCAGCAGCAGCAGGGCGAAGCCCGCCAGCAACTCCCAGCGGTAGGGGCGCGCGAAGCGCCACAGCCGCAGCAGCGCCCAGGTGGAGGGCGGCTGCTCCAGCTCGCGGCTGCATTGCGGGCACGTGTCTTCGCCGGGCGGCAGCGGCGCCTTGCAGGTCGGGCAGACGTCGGTGTCGGGCCGCGCGGCCTGCGCGCCTTCGGTCAGCGCTGCGCGCTGGGCATCGAACGTGTCGGCCAGGCGCAAGGCTTCGGCATTGTGGCCCAGCGTATAGCGCCAGGCGGCGAGACGGCGCTGGCCGTCAGTCAGCTCCAGCGTGCCCACGCCGGCGTGGTCGGTGTGCGACAGCACCATGCCGGGCGCGATGTCCCAGCTTTGCGGGCCAGGGGCGCCGGGCGCCCGCCCGATCAGGCGGCGGTTCGTAACGACCAGCCAGCCTTGGGTAAAATGCAGCCTTTCGTCCAGATCCAGCTGCAGCCCGGCCAGGACGGCCTCTTCTGGCGCCAGACTCGTGAGCAGTTCGGCGCTCCAGGGGGCGGAAGCTGAGGCAGGAGCCAGGGTGGACGACGGGGAGGAATGGGTCATGATCGGCGCAGAGAATTCAAAAAGCGCGTCCCGACGACCCGAAAAACGGCCCAAAACGGAGAAAGGACGAACATAAATCAGAGCAAGAGTGCGGAGCCGCGCGTCTGCCGGTCCGCAAATTTTTGTTCGCAAGTATACATAGGGGAGGTGCCCGGGCGGGATTGTTGCGTTGCACAACGCGCGCCGCGCTCAAGAGGTCAACGCCGAAGCCGTTGTAACGTTATTGAAAGGTAACGGTTCGATTCCACGGGCCAATTTCACGGGCGCACCGCCCACTGCCTCAAGCAAATTTGATGAAGAAGAAGGACATTGAGATTCTCGATGTCATGTCGCTGCGCGGCCCGAATATGTGGACATATCGGCCGGTGCTCGAGGCATGGGTCGACATTGGTGAACTGGAGGATTTCCCCTCCAACACGATTCCGGGTTTCTACGAGCGCCTGTCGACGTGGCTCCCCACGCTGATCGAACACCGCTGCAGCCCCGGCGTGCGCGGCGGCTTCCTGATGCGCCTGAAGGAAGGCACGTGGCCGGGTCACATCCTCGAACACGTCACGCTGGAGCTGCAGAACCTGGCCGGCATGCCCGGCGGTTTCGGCAAGGCCCGCGAAACGCCCGTGCGCGGCGTCTACAAGGTGATCGTGCGCGCCTGGCACGAAGAGGTGACGCGCGCTGCCCTGGCGGCGGCGCGCGATCTGGTCATGGCGGCCATCGAAGACCGCCCGTATGACGTCGATGCGGCGGTCGGGCAGCTGCGCGAGATGGTCGACGAGCGCTGCCTCGGCCCGAGCACCGCCTGCATCGTCGACGCAGCGGACGACCGCAACATCCCGTCGATCCGCCTGTCGGACGGCAACCTCGTGCAGCTGGGCTACGGCGCGCGCCAGCGCCGCATCTGGACGGCGGAGACCGACCGCACCAGCGCCATTGCCGAGTCCATTTCGCGCGACAAGGATCTCACCAAGAGCCTGCTGCAATCGTGCGGCGTGCCTGTGCCCGAGGGCCGCATGGTCGACAGCGCCGAAGACGCCTGGGATGCCGCCGAAGATATCGGCGTGCCCGTGGTCGTCAAGCCGTATGACGGCAACCATGGCCGCGGCGTATTCACCAACCTGACCACGCGCGAAGAAGTGGAAACCGCCTATGCGGTAGCCATGGAAGAAGGCAGCGGCGTGATCGTCGAGCGCTTCATCCCGGGCAACGAGCACCGCCTGCTGGTGGTGGGCGGGCGTGTGGCCGCGGCGGCGATGGGCGAGACGGCGTCGGTGGTGGGCGATGGCAAGTCGACCATCGAAGAACTGATCGAATCGCAGATCAACTCCGACCCGCGCCGCGGCAGCACGGAAGACCATCCGCTGAACTTCGTGCGGCTCGATTCGGCCGCGCGCCTCGAGCTCAAGCGCCAAGGCTATGCCGATGGCAGCGCCGTGCCGCCCGCAGGTCGCAGCGTGCTCATCCAGCGCAACGGCAACGTCGCCTTCGACGTGACCGACCGCGTGCACCCGAGCGTGGCCGCGCATGCCGCGCTTGCCGCGCGCGTCGTCGGCCTGGACATCGCGGGCGTGGACCTGGTGGCCGAAGACATCTCCCGCCCACTCGACGAGCAGCGCGGCGCCATTGTGGAGGTCAACGCCGGG
This sequence comes from Ralstonia sp. RL, assembly GCF_001683835.1. NCBI lineage: Bacteria > Pseudomonadati > Pseudomonadota > Betaproteobacteria > Burkholderiales > Burkholderiaceae > Ralstonia > Ralstonia sp. RL. The sequence goes on from NZ_LWRX01000060.1 coordinate 2,517, forward strand.
CCCGGGCTGCTGATGCACATCCGCCCTGCCGAGGGCACGCCGCGCCCCGTGGGCCGCGCCATCGTCGATCACCTGTTCTCAGACGAGGACGGCGTGCAGGACGACGGTCGCATTCCGGTCGTGGGCATCACTGGCACCAACGGCAAGACGGTCGTGGCGAAGATGGTCGCGCAACTGCTGCAGCTCTCCGGCAAGCACACGGGCCTGGGCTGCAGCGACGGCCTGTACCTGGATCGCCGACGCGTCGAAGCCGGTGGCCGCGGCGACCGTGCCGCGTGGGACGCCTGCCACCGCATCCTGATGAACCGTGCGGTCGAAGCCGCGGTGTTCGAAAACGATAGCGGCATGATCCTCTCGCAGGGTCTGCCGTATGACCGCTGCCAGGTCGGCGTGGTCACCAACTTCGGCAAGCCCGACCATCTGGGCGACTTCTACATCGAAGACGAAGACCGCATGTACAGCGTGCTGCGGACGCAGGTGGACGTGGTGCTCAGGAACGGCGTGGCCGTACTGAATGCAGCCGACGCGCGCCTGGTCGAGATGGCCGGGCTGTGCGACGGCGATGTGATCTTCTTCGCGCTGTCTGCCGACCTGCCGGCCCTGGCGGCGCACCGTGCGGCCGGCAAACGGGCCGTGTTCGTGCGTGACGGCAAGGTGGTGCTCGCCGCTGGCGCGACCGAGACCGCGCTGGTCGACGTGTCGGCCATTCCGCTGACATACGGCGCACGCGTGCCGTTCCAGGTGGAAAACGTGCTGGCTGCCGTGGCGACGGGCTGGGCGCTGGGCATTTCCAACGACCTGATCCGCGCCGGCATCGTCACGTTTGACGTGGGCCAGGTCGACGTGCCGGGCCGCTTCACCCTCATCCAGCACAACGGCGCCACGATCGTCGTGGACGATGCGCACAACACGTCGGCGCTCGAGGCGCTGGCGGCAGCGCTCGACAACTTCCCGGCGCAGCGGCGCACACTGGTGTTCGGCGCAGGCCTGAAGCGCCGCGACGAAGACCTGCTGGCGCAGGGCGCGGTCATCGGCAAGACGTTCGACCGCGTGCTGCTGTGTGAAGACACGAGCGTCAGGCATGACGATGCGCGCTTCGGCAGCCACGCGCGCGCGCTGCTCAAGCAGGGCCTGCAGCAAGGCGGCCGCGTCGCGGAGATCGTCGTGGAAGGCGGCGAACGACGCGAGGCGGTGGAAGCCGCGCTGTCGCAATTGAAGGCCGGCGATCTGCTGGTCCTGCAATGCGACGAATGCGCGATCGAGGGCACGGTCGAGCAAGTCCATCAGTGGATGGGCCGCGCCGAACGCGCAGCCTGAAGCCCCAAGCACAACGAAATCGACGGTATGGAAGTCTCTCGCATCCGGGCCCTGCGCGGCCCGAATCTCTGGTGTCGTCACACGGCCATCGAAGCCATCGTGGCGTGCTCGGACCAATCGCACCTGCTGGCCGAGCTGCCGGGCTTTGAAGACCGGTTGCGCGCACGGTTTCCGGCCATCGGGCCGCTGCGCCCCCATGACGAAGCCGGCGCGCCGTCGATGGCGCATGCGCTCGAAGCGGCGGCACTGGGCCTGCAGGCGGCCGCCGGCTGCCCGGTCACGTTCAGTCATACCGAGCCCACGCTCGAGCCGGGCACGTACCAGGTGGTGGTGGAGTACAGCGAAGAGGAAGTCGGCCGGCTGGCGTTTGAACTGGCCGGCCAGCTCTGCCTGGCCGCGCGCGACGACCAGCCGTTCGACCTGGACGACGCGCTGCACCGCCTGCGCGATCTCGATGAAGACGTGCGCCTCGGACCGAGCACCGGCTCCATCGTCCAGGCCGCCGTGGCGCGGGGCATTCCGTACCGGCGCCTCACGCAGGGCTCGATGGTGCAGTTCGGCTGGGGCAGCAAGCAGCGCCGCATCCAGGCCGCAGAAACCGACATGACGAGCGCCGTGGCGGAATCGATTGCGCAGGACAAGGAACTGACGAAGACGCTGCTGCATGCGGCCGGCGTGCCCGTACCGCTGGGCCGCTCGGTGGGCAGCGCCGAGGAAGCCTGGGCCGCCGCGCAGGAGATCGACGGCCCCGTGGTCGTCAAGCCGCGCGACGGCAACCAGGGCAAGGGTGTGGCCGTGCGCATCCGCACCCGCGAGGAAGTGATGACGGCCTACGAAGTGGCCGCCGAGATTTCCTCCGACGTGATCGTCGAGCGCTACATCCCCGGCCATGATTTCCGCCTGCTCGTCGTGGGCAAGCAGCTGGTGGCCGCCGCGCGCCGCGATCCGCCGCAGGTCATCGGCGACGGCAAGCACACGGTGCGCGAGCTCGTCGACGAGGTGAACCGCGACCCGCGCCGTGGCGAAGGCCATGCCACGTCGCTCACGAAGATCCGCTTTGACGACATCGCCCTGGCCACGCTGGCCAAGCAGGGCCTGACCGCCGATTCCGTGCCCCCCAAGGGCACGCGCGTGGTGTTGCGCAACAACGCGAACCTGTCCACCGGCGGCACCGCGACCGACGTGACCGACGACGTCCACCCCGCCATCGCCGCGCGTGCGGTGGCCGCGGCGCAGATGGTCGGCCTCGACATCTGCGGCGTGGACGCTGTGTGCGAGACGATGCTCAAGCCGTTCGAGGACCAGGCGGGCGGCATCGTCGAAGTCAACGCCGCACCGGGTTTGCGCATGCACCTGCAGCCTTCCTACGGCAAGGGCCGCGCCGTTGGTGAGGCCATCATCTCGACGATGTTTGCCGACGGCGACGATGGCCGCATCCCCGTGGTGGCGGTGTCGGGTACCAACGGCAAGACCACGACGGTCCGCCTGATCACGCATCTGCTGGCCTGCAGCGGCCTGCGTATGGGCATGACGGGTACCGACGGCGTCTACATCCAGGGCCAGCGCATCGACACCGGCGATTGCTCCGGCCCGCGCAGCGCCCGCAATGTGCTGCTGCATCCGGACGTGGATGCCGCCGTGTTCGAAACCGCGCGCGGCGGGCTGCTGCGCGAGGGTCTGGCCTTTGACTGCTGCGACGTGGCCGTGGTGACCAATGTAGGCGAAGGCGACCACCTCGGGCTGAACTACATCAGCACCGTCGAAGACCTGGCGGTGCTCAAGAGCGTGATCGTGCGCAACGTGGCGCCGCGCGGCATGGCCGTGCTCAACGCCGCCGACCCGATGGTCGCCCGCATGGCCGACGGCTGCCCGGGCTCCGTGACGTTCTTCGCGCACGACCCCAGCCTGCCGACCATGGCGCTGCACCGTGCGCAGGGCAAGCGCGTGGTGTTCGTCGATGGCGCGGAGATCGTCGCTGCCGAAGGCGCAAGCGAAACGCGCATCGCCCTGGCGGACATCCCGCTCACGCGCAACGGCACGATCGGCTTCCAGGTCGAGAACGCAATGTCGTCGATCGCCGCCGCGTGGGCGCTCGGGATCGACTGGGCGATCATCCGGCGCGGCCTGGCCACGTTCGTGAACGACGCCGCCACGGCACCGGGCCGCTTCAACCTGTTCGACTACAAGGGCGCCACCCTGATCGCCGATTACGGCCACAACCCAGATGCCATCCAGGCGCTGTGCAACGCGGTGGCCACGATGCCGGCCAAGCGGCGGGTGGTGGTGATCAGCGGCGCGGGGGACCGGCGCGACGAAGACATCCGCAAGCAGACGCAGATTCTCGGCGGCGTGTTTGATGACGTGGTGCTGTATGAAGACCAGTGCCAGCGTGGGCGTGCGGATGGGGAAGTGCTGGCGCTACTGCGCGAGGGCCTGGAGGGTGCGCAGCGCACCCGCTACGTTGAAGAGATCCGCGGAGAATTTCTTGCGATCGATACGGCGCTCGGGCGGTTGCAGCCTGGCGACCTTTGCCTGATCTTGATTGATCAGGTGGAGGAGGCGTTGGAGCATATTGCCAAGCGTGTTGCTGAGTGAATTGGAACCCCAGTGAAGTTTGCTGGGGTTTTTGTTGGGATGGTTTTTTTGTCCCTGGGGGAGGCACCACCAACAAAAGAACAAGGCAAAAACCACTCCCAACACACCAAACACATCCTCACCATCATGTCCACCCCCATCCCCCTGGCCCCAGTGGAACTGGCCAAGTCCTACCGCCTACTCAACCACGGTCCGACCACGCTGGTTACCACCGCCCACAACGGCGTGCGCAACATCATGGCCGCCGCGTGGGCGATGCCGCTCGACTTCGATCCGCCCAAGGTCGTGGTCGTCGTGGACAGCCGCACGCTCACGCGTGAACTGATCGAAGCTTCGGGCGTATTCGCGCTCAACATCCCCACCCGCGCAATTGCCGAGACCACGCTCACGGTGGGCACGCTGTCTGGCCGGGACGGCGACAAGTTCGATGCGCTCGGCCTGGCCACGGTGCCCGCCCGCACGATCGACGTGCCACTCGTCGCAGGCTGCGCAGGGTGGCTGGAATGCCGCGTCATTCCCGAACCGCACAACGAGAAGCGTTACGACCTCTTCATCGCTGAAGTGACCGCCGCCTGGGCGGATCCGGCGCTGTTCAGCAACGGCCGCTGGCACTTTACCGATGCGGGCAGCAAGACCGTGCACTACCTCGCGGGCGGCGCGTTCTTCGAAACCGGCGATGCATTTACCGTCGAAGCCAAACAACCATGAGCGACATCGCCATCCGCCCGTTGATCGATGAGGATGCTGCGGCGTTCAAGGCCCTGCGCCTGAAGGCCATTCAAGATGCGCCGACCGCCATCTGGCCGACGCACGATGAAGAGTCGGGCCGCACGCTGGAGGAAACCTCCAACCGCATCCGGGCGACCGAGCATCAGATCGTGTTCGGTGCATTTGCGGGGCCGGAGCTGATTGGCATTGCCGGACTGCGTCGCGAGCCGCTGGCGCAGGTTTCCCACAAGGCCGTGCTGTGGGGCGTGTTTGTTGACCCGGCGCATCGGCGAGGCGGTATTGCGGGACGTCTGCTCGACGCCGCCATTGCGCATGCGCGTGCGGCGCGCGTGTTGCAGATCCACCTGTGTGTCAATGCCGAGAACCCGCGTGCGCAAACGCTGTATCGCAACGCGGGTTTCGAGACCTTCGGCGTCGAGCGCCGCGCCATGCGTGTCGGTGACCGCTTCTACGACGAAGAACACATGGCGCTGCGGCTCGACGTCTGAACCGTCAAGCACACGCCATCAGGTCGGCCACGCCCCGGCTGGCTTCGGCGCGGATGCTCGCCACATCGAGCCCGCACACCACCCCTTCGTCCACCACAACCCGCCCGCCGATGATGCTGGTGCGCACGGTGATGGGCTCGCCGGCGACCACAGGCGCGAGCGCGGGGTCGTGGAAGCCGTAGAAGCGCGGGTGGTTGATGTCGTAGAGCACCAGATCGGCGGCTTGCCCGACCTGCAGCGTGCCGACCTCACTCAAGCCGAGCACGCGCGCACCGCCTGCGGTCGCCCAGTGAATGACGTCTTCGGCGGTGGTGGCGCCGGCACCTTGCGTGGCACGGTGGATGAGCCACGCGGTGTTGACCTCGCCGGTCATGCTGCCCGATTCGTTGGACGCCACGCCGTCCACGCCCAATGACACCGGCACGCCGGCCGCCGCCAGTTGCGGCACCGGTGCGATGCCGCTGCCCAGCCGGCTGTTGCTGACCGGGCAGTGCGCGATGCCGCTGCCCGTCTGGGCCAGCATGCGAATCTCCGACGGCTGCAGGTGCACGAGGTGGGCAAACCAGACGTCCGGGCCCAGCCACTCGTGCTCGGCCACGAACTCCACGGGCAGACAGTTGTATTTCTCGCGGCAGAAGCGCACGTAATTGTCGGTTTCCGACAAATGCGTATGCATGCGCAGGTGCATCCCGCGCGCGGCACGCGCCAGCTCGACCAGCAATGCCGGCGGCAACGAGAACGTCGGTGTGGTCGGCGCCACCACGACGCGGCGCATCGCATCGGGTGCGTCGTCGTGATAGCGGTGCTTGAGCCGCTCGATGTCGGCCAGCATCTGGTCGAGCGTTTCGGGCTGCAACGCCGTCTTCGAGAAGCCCGGGTGGCTGCTGGCCGATTCGATGGCGCCGCCACGGCAGAGCACGAGGCGCATGCCGAATTCATCGGCCACGTCGAACAGCATGTCGCCCGATTCGGTGCCGCCGCCTGCGTGGTAGAGGTAGTGGTGATCGGCGCAGGTGGTGGCGCCCGACAGCAGCAGCTCCGCCATGCCCAGGCGCGCAGCCGTGCGCATCAGCTCCGGCGTGAACAGCGGCAGGCGCGGATACGGCACGCTGGCCAGCCACCCTTGCAGATCCTGGTTCATGCCTTCCGGCACGGCTTTGAGCAGGTTCTGGAACAGGTGGTGATGCGTGTTGATCCAGCCCGGGTAGACGATGCAGTCGCTGGCGTCGATGACGCGCTCGCCGGGGCGGGGCATGAGGTCGGGGCCCATCTCGGCGATGCGGCCGCCGGCGATGCGGATGTCGACCGCACCGGCGCGTGCTGCGTCACCACGCAGGCCGGTCATGACGGCCAAGGGGCGGCGGATGAGGATGTCTTGAGGCGTGTTGTGCATGGAGAGGTCCATTGGAAAATCAGGCGCGGCCCGCCGTGCGCACGACCGACGCGGGCACGTGCGCTTCTTCGGTACCGTTGAGCAGCAGGTTCAGCGCCACCGACACCAGGCAGGCGATGACCACGCCGCTGTGGAGGAACGGCTGCGACCAGTCGGGCAGCTGCTTGAACAACGTCGGCGCCAGCACCGGTACCAGCGCGGCGGCAATCGTGAAGCCGACGATGAGCACGTTGTAGCGGTTGTGCTCGTAGTCGACGCGCGCCAGGGTCTGGATGCCCGCCGCGGCCACCACGCCAAACATGGCGATGCCCGCGCCGCCCAATGCGGCTGTCGGCGTGGCCGCAATCACGGCGCCCGCCTTGGGCACCAGCGCAACGAGGCACATCAGCACGCCGCTCACGGCCACCACCCAGCGGCTGCGCACGCCGGTGAGCACCACGAGCCCGACGTTTTCCATGAAGGCGATGAAGGGGAATGCGGCGAACATGCCGGCGATGGCGCTGGCCAGACCGTTGGCGCGCAGGCCGTTGATAGCTTCCTCTTCTTCGATCGGCTTTTCGACGATGTCGCCGATGGCCAGGAACAAGCCCATCGACTCCACCATCTGCACGATCATCACCACGATCATCGTCAGCGCGGGGATCACGGCGAATACAGGCACCCCAAAGTGGAACGGCACCGGCAGCGTGACCCATGGCGCGTCTGCCACGCCGTGGAAGTTGCCCATGCCCATGGCGCAGCCCAGCAACGTGCCGACGATCATGCCCACCAGCACAGCGAGGTTGCGCAGCAGCGGGCTGCCGAAGCGGTTGATGAGGAGGATGGTGGCGACCACCACCGCGGCCACCAGCAGAAACGATGGCGCACCGAAGTTGGCAGCGTTGCGTCCGCCGCCCACCCAGTCATAGGCGACGGGAAAGAGCTGCAGGCCGATGACGGTCACGATGCAGCCCGTGACCACCGGTGGAAAAAATCGCCGCAGCCGCCCCACCAGCGGTGCGGCGAGCAGCGTAAACAGCCCGGCCGCAATGACCGCACCGCACACGCCCGCGAAACCTACGGCAGGGTTGGTGCCGATGGCGATCACCGGCCCCACGCTGCTGAACGCCACCCCCTGCAGGATCGGCAGCCGTACCCCGAACTTCCAGAACCCGATGGTCTGTAACAGCGTGGCGATGCCCGAGCAGAACAACGTGGTGCTGATGAGCACAATGGTGTCCGCCTGCGACATCTTGAGCGCCGACGCGATGATCATCGGTACCGCGATGGCGCCGATGTACGACACCGCCATATGCTGCAAGCCCAACGTCAACATCTGTCGGGTCGACAGAATCTGGTCGACCGGGTGTACGGCTGTTGTCATGGTTGTCTCCTATCGTTGTCATGCCCGGGGCGTGCCAGGAGCCGCCCTCGGGTCAGGGGGATGTCATGTCATGGCATGCTCACGCCGCCAGACACGCGTTGAAACCGTCCTGCAGGGCCGCACGATCGAGGTCGCGGCCGATGAAGACGATCTTGCTGCTGCGCGCGTCGCTGCCCCACGGCTGCGTTGCGCGAAAGTCGATGAGGCTGTGCACGCCCTGCAGCACGTAGCGCTGTGGCTGACCTTTCACCGCCAGGATGCCCTTCATGCGGAACAGCGTTTCCGCCTGCTCGGTGCGCAGGGTGTCGATCCACGTATGAAAGCGCACGAGATCCACGTCGGCCGGCACGTCAAAACCCACTGATGAGACGCTCGGATCATGCTGGTGGTCGAGCTCATGTTCGTGCTCATGCTCATGCTCGTGAGCGCCGGCGTGAGCATGTACATGTTCATGTTCGTGGTCATGTTCATGGTCGTGCGCGTCATGCTCGCCGTGGCCGGCGTCTGCGCCGATCTCCAGCAGCTTCTGCGTCGCCTCGAACGCGCCGACCCCGATGATCTTGTTCAGATCGACCTGGGCGTAGCTGGAGGTGACGATGTCGGCCGTGGCGTTCAAGCCGCGGATGCGCCCGCGCAGCGCGTCGATGTCGTCGCGGCCCACAAGGTCCACCTTGTTGATGACGATGCGGTCTGCACAGACGATCTGGTCGACGGCCTGGTTGTCGACACCGTCCAGCTGCAGGTCGTCCAGATGCGCGGCGATGTGCTTGGCGTCGACCATGGTCACGATGGCGTCAAGCTCGACATGTTCTGCAATCGGGTCGTCGATGAAGAACGACTGCGCCACCGGATACGGATCGGCCAGGCCGCTGGTTTCCACCAGGATGTGGTCCAGTCGCTCGGGCCGCGCGACAAGCTGGCGCACGATGCGCACGAGGTCTTCGCGGACCTCGGCCGTGCAGCACACGCAGCCGTTGACCATCTCGTAGATCTCTTCGTTTTCGGATGCCATGACGAGGCCGCCGTCGATGCCGACTTCACCAAATTCGTTTTCGATCACGGCGATCTTGCGGCCGTGGTTTTCGCGCAGGATGAAGTTCAGCAGCGTGGTTTTGCCGGCGCCGAGAAAGCCGGTGAGGATGGTGACCGGAATCTTGGTGTTCGGGCCGGGAAGCGTGGCGTGGGCCGTGGCTTGGGGTTTCATGTTGTCTCCTTGTCGAGCGTGGGTGGGGTACGGACTAAGGCAGGTAAGGCTTCTTCGCCCCAGCGCAGGGCGGTGCCGGCATCGAGCCCGAACAGGTCGAGCACGCGGCCGAGGGTGTGGTCGATCATGTCGTCCAACGTATTGGGCCGCGCATAGAAGGCCGGTACGGGCGGCGCGACGATGGCGCCCATCTCCGTGACGGCCTGCATGTTGCGCAGGTGTGCGAGCGTGAATGGCGTCTCGCGCGCCATCAGTACAAGCGGACGGCGCTCCTTGAGCGTGACGTCTGCCGCGCGTGTCAGCAGCGTCGACGAGACGCCCGTGGCAATTTCCGCCAAAGACTTCATCGAGCACGGCGCCACGATCATGCCCAGCGCGCGAAACGATCCGCTGGCAATGCCGGCGGCCATGTCGTCCGCGCGGTGGTAATGCGTAGCGCGATCGATCACGTCGGCCAGCTTGTACGGCGTTTCGTGCGCCATCGTCAGCAGCGCAGAACGTGTGACGACGAGGTGCGTCTCCACATCGAGCGCGCGCAGCAGTTCCAGCAGCCGCACGCCGTAGACGAAGCCCGATGCACCGCTGATGCCGACCACCATGCGCGGCCGGGCGGGAGCGCGAGGGTGGCGCACGCTCATGGACGCACTCCGGCCTGACGGAGGATGTCGCCCGCGCGGGCAATCGCCTGCGGATCGATGCGTGCGCGGATGCCTTCGAAGCCGGCGCCGCGCGTGGCGTCGATGCCCATGCGCGAAGTCGTGCCGTGCACGGACGATGACGGATCGAGCGGGCTGCCGGGCAGGCCATCGACCATGAACACATCCTGGTGCGGCTGGAAGTGCGTGGCCATGGCCCACAGCACCTGCTCGTCCTGCTGCAGGTCGATATCGGAATCCACGGCAATCACAGTCTTGAGGTACGGATCCCAGCCGAGCAGCGCCAGCATGACCTGCCGCGCCTCGCCGTCGCGCGTCGGGTTGAGCGCCACGTAGCAATGGAAGTGCGTGCCCGAGTTCGGATAGTGCAGCGCCGTCACCGATGGGAAGCGCGCCTTGAGCTTTTCGCTCATCTCGGCTTCGCGGGGCAGGCGGGCCAGCGTCAGATGCTCGGCGTACGGGCCGCCCACCACGTCGACCAGCCACGCATCGCGCCGACGCATCAGGGCATCGATGCGCAGCACATTGTTGGTGGAGCGGTCGGACGAATAGCCGGTGAATTCACCGAACGGGCCTTCTTCTGCATACGCCGCGGGGTCGATGGTGCCTTCGAGCACGAACTCCGCTGCCGCCGGCACGCCGATGCCGTAGCGCGGCGTGCGGACGATATCGAGCGGCGCGCCGAGCAGGCCACCCGCCACGGCGCGTTCGTCAGCGCCAAAGGGCAGGCGGGCGGCGGCGGCCAGCATGAACAGCGGATGCGCGCCTACCACCATCGCCACGCGCAGCACGTCGCCGCGTTCGCGCGCGGTCTGCAGCATGCGCCACAGGTGGCCGCGCGAGTGCAGGCTCGTCGCCAGTGCGTTGCGTGCGTGGCGCATCGAGCGGTGATAGCTCATGTTGGCCACGCCCGTCACCGGATCCTCGGCCACGATGATGGCGTTGGTAATGTAGGGCGCGCGGTCGCTCTCGAAGTGCTTGATCATCGGCAGCAGCGCAACGTCGACCGCGTCACCTTCGATCACCTCGTCGGTGATGGGGCCGTGCGAGACGACACGCGGTGCGATGGGCGCATTGGCGCGTGCCTGGAAGGCATCGTGCAGTTGATGCGGCAACACGTCGAACAACCGTGCCAGCCGTGACCGCGAGGCAAAGACGTTGGTGACCAGCGGTACCTGCAGGCCGCTGACCTGCTCGCAGACCAGCATGGGGGTCTGGTTGCGCGCAGCAAGCTGATCGATGACGGCGGTGACGTCCTGGTCGGCGGAGATGCCGTGGCGCACCGTCAGCACATCTTCGGGATACAGCTCGCGGTAGAGATTGGCGAAGACGTGGAAATCCTGGCCTTCGCCAAGCCGGGTCATGCTCATGGCACACCTCGCTAGAGGCGGGCGCCGAACACCACAGAGGCACGGCGCCCGCGGGATCGGCGCTCAGGCCGCTTCTGCTGTCTGGACGTAGGTCGACTTCAGGCGAAGCTCCGCCTCGGCCAGGTCCTTGGGCGGCTTGGTGGGCTCGATGCCGACCAGTCGCGCAATGTTGTTGCCCAGATAGTCTTCGAGGTGGTCCTCATCGATGCCCAGCCCCTGCGGCGGCGCCGAGCACAGCACCTCCAGCTCGCGCAGCCACATGCCGGGCTCGTTGGGCGGCGAATCGGTCCCGAAGACGATCTTGTCGCGCGGCAACTGCTTCGCAAATTCGACGATGCGCGACTGGAAGCACCAGCCGGATTCGCAGTACACGTTGGGCGTGTCCATTGCCATCCAGAACGCTTCGAACGAGTAGTTGCCGCCGGTCTGGATACCGAAGTGGCCGATGATGAAGTTCACCATCGGGAACTCGCGGATGATCGGGTAGAACATCGTCGGGATGGTGTACGGGCCGTCGCCGGTGTGGATCAGGACCACGATGTTGTACTTGGCGCAGACCTTCATCGCCGGGCGCAGCCAGTCGAGCGCGCGGTCGGGCCGATAGCCGTGCATGTTGGCGTGCAGCTTGACCATCTTGAAGCCGTATTCCTTGATGTGGAATTCCAGCTCCGCCGCGCCGTTCTCCGGGCCCCAGCGCGGATTGTAGGTGAAGTTGCCGATGAAGCGGTCCGGGTGCTTCTGCGTCAGTTCGGCGATGTACGCCATGTAGTCGCGAATGCCTTCGCGGCCGCGTCGGTTGCCGTCGCGGTAGCCGGTGTTGCCCGGCGGTGGCTGGATGAAGCCCATGTCGATGCGGCGGGGCTTGCCGTTGATCATGTACGGGCCGTCCATCAGCTGGATCATGCGCTCGCCGTTGAACGGCGTGCCGGTGTGGCGCCAGGCCTCGTCGACGAGGTTGGTTGGGTGCAGATGGGTATCGATAATCATGTGTTGCGCTCCGTGCGGTCTGCGGTGGCTCAGGCGGTAGCCAGCGCGAGCTGCGCTTCGGCTTCGGCCACGGTCTTGGGCGGACGGGTCGGCTCCAGGCCGATCATGCGGGCGATGTTGTTGCCCAGGTAATCCTCGAGCGTGTCTTCATCAAGGTTCAGGCCCTGCGGCGGGTCCATGCACAAGACTTCCAGCAGACGCAGCCACATGCCGGGCTCGTTGGGCGGCGTGTCGGTGCCGAACAGGATCTTGTGCTTGGGCAGCACCTTGGCAAATTCGACGATGCGCGACTGCAGGCACCAGCCCGATTCGCAATACACGTTGGGCAGCTCCATCGCCCACTGCATCGGCTCGAACACGTAGACGCCGCCGGTCTGCACGCCGAAGTGCGCCATGATGAAATCGACGTTCGGGAAGCGCTTGATCATCGGAATCCATTCCGACGGAATGCTGTAGGGGCCGTCGCCCGTATGCAGCTTGACGGGCACGCCCAGCTCGGCGCATTTCTCGAACGCGGGCATCACCCAGTCCAGCGCGCGGTCCGGCCGGTAGGCGTGCATGTTGGCCTGCATCTGGACCATCTTGAATCCGTGCTCCTTGACGTAGCGCTCGATGGCCTCCACGCCGTTCTGCACGCCGCAGCGCGGGTTGTAGACGAAGCACCCGATGAAGCGGTCGGGATAGGTCTGCACCATCTTGAGCGTGTACGCCATGTAGGCGTCGATGGACTCGCGGCCCGAAAGCTCGCCGTCCGTCCACGTGTAGATGGTGTTGCCCTGCGGCGGCTGGATGAAGGCCTTGTCGATACGGCGCGGCTTGCCGTTGATCATGTAAGGGCCGTCCATCATTTCGAGCAGGCGCTCGCCGGTAAAGGGGTCGCCGTCGTGCCACCACGCGAGGTCCACCAGGTCGGTGGGGTAGCAGCTGATGTCGATGATCATCGTTGGATCTCCTGATGACTGGGAGGAAGCGCGTGATGGCTTCCCGGTGAGGGCAGGCACGTCCTGCAGCGCGGCGCTCTTTGCTAGGCGTGTGCCTTCCCCTCGCCGGATCGCGTGATGCCGGATGCGTGCTGCTTGGGGCGCAGTATCGGAGTCAGGGCCGGGGGCCGGCCAATACTATTTGGCGGCGGTCTTGATACGCTGCCGATATCGGCAAGTCGGTCGGCAAGTCGGTCGGCAAGTCGGTCGGCAAGTCGGTCGGCA
>NZ_LWRX01000158.1:0-1589 GCF_001683835.1 Ralstonia sp. RL
GGTACTTGCCGTCCTTGTAGAACTCGGAAGCGGCGCAGTCCAGGCCCAGCGCGACCTGGGTGCCCGGCTCGTAGCCGGCCTGCTCGATCGCCTGCAGGATCAGCTTGATCGCTTCCTCGTGGCTGCCGACCGACGGCGCAAAACCGCCTTCGTCGCCCACCGCGGTGGTCAGGCCCTTGTCGTGCAGGATCTTCTTCAGCGTGTGGAACACTTCGGCGCCGTAGCGGATCGCTTCGCGGAAGCTCGGTGCGCCGACCGGGATGATCATGAACTCTTGCAGGTCGAGATTGTTGTCGGCATGCGCGCCGCCGTTGATGACGTTCATCATCGGCACCGGCATCTGCATCGCGCCGGAGCCGCCGAAGTAGCGGTACAGCGGCAGGCCGGATTCCTCGGCTGCGGCCTTGGCCACGGCCATCGACACCGCCAGGGTCGCGTTGGCGCCCAGGCGGCTCTTGTTTTCGGTGCCATCGAGGTCGATCAGGGTGCGGTCGAGGAAGGCCTGCTCGTTCGCATCCAGGCCCATGATCGCTTCGGAAATCTCGGTATTGATGTTTTCGCAGGCTTTCAGCACGCCCTTGCCCATGTAACGGCTCTTGTCGCCGTCGCGCAGCTCGATCGCTTCGCGCGAGCCGGTGGACGCGCCCGACGGCACGGCGGCACGGCCCATCACGCCGGATTCCAGCAGCACGTCGCATTCGACGGTCGGGTTGCCGCGCGAGTCGATCACTTCGCGGCCGATGATATCAACGATGGCACTCATTTTATTTCTCCCAAAACAATGAAAATTCTGGTCGGGCAGGTTTCTACGCCTGCCGGGCTGCGGGCCGAGGATACGCTCAGGCCCGCGTTGTTGAAGCAACTACGAAAAGTCGTTTTCCAGGAAACCCGCCTTCTTCACGACGCGGTCCAGTTCGACCAGCGTCGCCAGCAGGTCCTTCATGCGGTTCAGCGGCACGGCGTTCGGGCCGTCCGACTTGGCCTCTGCCGGGTTCGGGTGGGTTTCCATGAACAGGCCGGCGATGCCGACCGCCACCGCCGCGCGCGCCAGCACCGGCACGAACTCGCGCTGGCCGCCGGACGAGGTGCCCTGCCCGCCCGGCAATTGCACGGAGTGCGTCGCATCGAACACCACCGGGCAGCCGGTTTCGCGCATGATCGCCAGCGAACGCATGTCGGACACCAGATTGTTGTAGCCGAACGAGACGCCGCGTTCGCAGGCCATGAAATTGTCCTGTTCCAGCCCCGCTTCTTTCGCGGCGGCGCGCGCCTTGTCGATGACATTCTTCATGTCGTGCGGCGCGAGGAACTGTCCCTTCTTGATGTTCACCGGCTTGCCGGACTGCGCGCAGGCGCGGATGAAATCGGTCTGGCGGCACAGGAAGGCCGGCGTCTGCAGCACGTCGACCACCCCGGCCACCGGCTTGACCTCGTCGATTTCATGGATGTCGGTCAGGACCGGCACGCCAATTTGTTTTTTCACTTCCGCCAGGATTTCCAGGCCCTTGTCCATGCCGAGGCCGCGGAACGACGAGCCGGACGAGCGGTTGGCCTTGTCGAAGGACGACTTGTAAATGAAGGGAACGCCC
>NZ_LWRX01000132.1:0-35980 GCF_001683835.1 Ralstonia sp. RL
CTGCAATCCCGTACATGATCTGCACCTGCGCGGGGCTGCCGGCAATGGCGCGCTCAAGCCATTCGCGCCAGGCGCGCGCTTCGTTGTAGTAGCCGGCGTTCATGAGGGCAAGCAGGGTGAGCGTGGCGTCGCGCAGCCAGCAGTAGCGGTAATCCCAGTTGCGCACGCCGCCGAGCTGTTCGGGCAGCGAAGTCGTGGGCGCGGCCACCACGCCGCCGGTGCGGTAGTAGGTGAGCGCCTTGAGCGTGATCAGCGAGCGCTCGACGGCTTCCGTCCACTCGCCCGCGCCCTTGCAGCGGCCGGACCACGCACGCCAGCGCGCTTCCACGTCGACCTGCGCTTCGATGGCATCGATGGAGCCCGGCAGCGGCAGGTGCGATGGCGAATGCGTCAGCACAAACGGCATCGCTTCGCCCTCGCTGACGGAGAACTCGGCTACGGTGGAGAGGTTCTCGCCGCGGATCGGCGCGGGCGTGCGCAAGGTCGTCATGTCGGGCCCGGCGATGGCTCGCAGCACGCAGTCCGGCATGTCGCACGGGCCGTCGGCCGGCACGCCGGTCGCCTCCGAGACGCGGCTGACCCACGGCACCGAGGCCCCGTAGTCGAAACGCAGCGTGAGGTCCATGCGCATGTCAACGGTGCCAGACAGGCCGCGGACGATGCGCACGAGGTCAGAGGTGTCGTCCCGCGCGCTGGTGGTGCCGGGCAGGCGGGCCGTCATGAAGTCGGTCAGGCTGACGGTGCCGGTGGCCGTTTCGAACACCGTTTCCAGCACCAGCGTGCCGGGCAGGTAGCGGCGGCGCACGGCGCGCACCTCGCCCTGCGGGGCGATGCGCCAGCGGCCGTGGTCGGGCGTGCCGAGCAGGGCGGCAAAACAGGCGCCGGAATCAAAGCGCGGCCAGCACAGCCAGTCGATCGACCCATCGCGCGAGACCAAGGCAGCGGTTTCACAGTCGCCAATCAACGCGTAATCTTCGATTTTCGAGGGCATTGCACTCCACTCCCAGCACTTTGACGAGGCCGTGACCATGCATGACAGCACCCGCATCCTGCTTGAATACAACGCCGGGCGCGATCCTGAAAGGCTCATCCGGAAGCTGGATGCCATCGCGGCCGACCCGTTTGCCTTCTTTCGCGGCACCAACAACCTGTATGCGGCCTCGCTGGCCGACGCTGCGCTGCTGCACGAAGCGCCGCGCACGCTTGTCTGCGGCGACTTGCATCTCGACAACTTCGGCAGCTTCAAGGGCGACAACGGCCTCGTCTATTTCGACATGAACGATTTTGACGAGGCCCTGGCCGCGCCGTTCACGGTCGATCTCGTGCGCGTGCTCTCGAGCCTGCAGGTCGCGGCCTACGGCTGGAAGCTCGCCGACGAAGACGCGCACAACCTGTGCCGCCGTTTCCTGGATACGTATGCAACCACGCTGGTGGACGGCAAGGCGCGCTGGGTGGAGCGCGCCACGGCCAGCGGCATCGTGCGAGACCTGCTGCGCGGCCTGCGCAAGCGCAACCGCGCCGCCTATCTCGCCGAGCGCACGGAGCGCAGCGGCAACCGGGTCCGCCTGCGCATCGACGGCCGCCGCACCCTGCGTGCAAGCAAAGACGAGGCCCGCCGCGCGCGCCGTATCCTGCAGGCCTATGGCGGGCAGGGCAACGGCCATGGCCAGCGTTTCGTCGCCGTGGACGTGGCGCGCCGCATCGCCGGCACGGGCAGCCTCGGGCTGGAGCGCTACACGGTGCTGGCGCGCCCGGAAGACGACCCCGCCACGCTGCGCCTGATCGACATCAAGCTCGCCGTGCCGAGCGTGTGGGCCGGCGTACTCGGCAGCGCGGGCAGCGTGGCGCCGTGGCCCAGCGAGGCGGCGCGCGTGGTCGGCATCCAGCGTATCTCGCAGGCCATCTCGCCGGCGCTGCTGCGTGGCGTCGTCTATGGGGCCAAGCGGGAGGCGGCCAAGTCGTACGTGGTCAAAAGCCTGCAGCCGACGGCCGACCGCGTGGCGCTGGGCTCGGGCAAGCGCGTGGTGGCCGACCTGGACGACGCGCTCCAGACCATGGCCCGCGTGGCGGCCTGGTGCCATCTGCGCGGTTGCGGCCGGCGCGGCACCGATCTCGTCGACACGCTGCAGGACTATGCCGCCGGCACGGCGTGGCGAAAATCGGCACTGGAGCTGGCTGCGCATGGGCGCAAGGTATCGCTGCGGCAATGGGCGGACTACGCCGAGGACTACCGCGCGGCGCGCGGCACGAGCGGCCGCAAGGCGCGCTGAAAGCGGCTGGCCGGCCACGCCCATGCGCTGCAGCGCACATCAGCCCTCAAGTTCGGCCCGGCACGAACCGATAGTGCAGGTAGCCGGCCGCCCGGCGCGATGGTCGCGCCTGCGTGAAGCGCCGTGCACGCCACTCTCCCGCGCCCATGTCCGCTCGCCTGACCATCCGCACCCGACTGGTGCTTTCGGTTTCCGTCCTCTTCCTGCTTGCCTTGTTGATCGGTGTGACTGGCTTGCTGGGCCTGCGCGGTGCCAACCTGGCACACGAGGAAACCTTCACCAATCAATTCCCGTCTGCGCTTGCGCTGGGCGAATCGGATCTGAGCCTGACGCGTGCCCGCACCGCGCTCGACAAGGCGATGCTGTATCCGAATGACAAGGGCGCGATGAAGCTGCTCGATCGCACCGAAGAGCTGATCGCGCGGTCGGATGAAGCGTGGAAGACCTACCTGACGCTGCCCCGCAGCAAGGAAGAAGACCGCCTCGCCAAGGAGGTCGCCACCGCGCGCGAAGCCGCGGCGGGCAGCCTGCGTGACATCATCAAGGCACTGCGCGCGGGCGATCGCGCGACGGCTGACGACATCATGGAAAAGCGCGTGTCCAACGCCTTCCGCGATTCCAACGACAAGAGCCTGGCGCTGAGCAAGAAGCAACTGGCCTTCTCCAAGGCCAACTATGACGCGTCGCAGCAGGTGTATGCGCGCTTTCGTGTGATCGTGGCGGCGGCTATTGTCGTCGCGCTGGTGGTGGCGCTGTGGTGTGCGTGGTCGCTGCTGCGCGCGATCGTCGGGCCGCTGGATGCCGCGCTGGCACAGTTCGATCGCATTGCTGCGGGCGACTTGACCCAGCCCGTGCGCGTGGATCGCCACGACGAGATGGGCCGCCTGCTCGAAGGCCTGGCCCGCATGCAGGACGCGCTCACCGACACCGTGCGCCGCGTGCGCTCGGGCTCCGAGTCGATCGGCGCGGCCACCAAGCAGATTGCCGCGGGCAATGCCGATCTGTCGCAGCGCACCGAAGAGCAGGCCAGCTCGCTGGAAGAGACCGCATCGAGCATGGAGGAGATGACCTCCATCGTCCGCCAGAACGCCGACAACGCACGCCAGGCCAGCCAGTTGGCCGACAGCGCTTCCGAAGTCGCCGCGCAGGGCGGGGCCGTGGTGACCGACGTGGTGGCGACCATGCGCGAGATCAGCGCGTCGTCGCGCACGGTCTCGGAGATCATCGGCGTGATCGATGGCATTGCGTTCCAGACCAACATTCTTGCGCTCAACGCCGCCGTGGAAGCGGCGCGTGCGGGCGAGCAGGGCCGCGGCTTTGCGGTGGTGGCCGGCGAGGTGCGCAACCTGGCGCAGCGCAGCGCCGCCGCTGCCAAGGAAATCAAGGAGATGATCGAGGCGTCGCTCTCCAAGGTGGAGGCCGGCAGCGCGCTGGCGGAGCGCGCGGGCAGCACGATGGAAGACATCGTGTCGTCCATCCGCCGCGTGACCGACATCATGGGCGAGATCGCGGCCGCCTCGAACGAGCAGAGCTCCGGCATCGAGCAGGTCAACAAGGCCGTCACGCTCATGGACGAAGCCACGCAGCAGAACGCCGCGCTGGTGGAGCAAGCCGCAGCGGCCGCTGAATCGCTGGAAGAGCAGGCGCAGGCGCTGAACGCCGCCATCGCGGCATTCCGGCTGGCCTGATCGCGTCGCATCGCTACGTTGCGTCGCCTGGAAGGGGACGGACGGGTACGGCAATCGCTTGCCTTGAACGCCGTTTTGGTGGATATCACCGGCTGGCTCATTCAAGGAATCGCACCATGCCGTTCATCCTTGCCGCGTTCGCGCTCGTCGGTCTGCTGGTTTATGGCGCGGCCCGCTTGTATCTCCAGGTCGCTTCAGCGTATGGGGCGGTGGTTGGGGCCGCGGCCGTGCTGCTGGCGGCTGGGTTGCTCGTGGCGCTCGCCCTGGCGCTGGTTCGGCGCCATCGCGCCATCCATGGCGTCAATGTGAAGGGGCAGCGCGTCGTCTCGCTCAGCGGCAGCTGGGGCCAAGTTGCCGTCGATGCCGAACAGAAGCGCGGCACGCTGAGCCTGCATGGGCAGAACGCCCGCTTTCTCTTTGCCGATATTGCCGGTGCCGATGCGGTCGAGCGCGAAGGCGCCTGGACGTTGGCGCTGCGGCTGAAGCATCAAGCGCAGCCAGAATGGCCGATCCCGATGCACAGTCGCCAGGAAGCGAAGCGCTGGGCGCGGATCTTCGACCTTGCGGCGGCCCAGGAGCTGTGACCGCTTATTCCGTCGTGCTCGGGTTCCAGAACGCCTGGGCCACGTGCGGCTGCGCCTGCAGCGACGCCACGATGCGGTCGAGTTCGGCCGCGTTCACCGCGGTCGACATCAGCATGGCTTCGATCTCCACGTGGTCTTCGCCAAACGGCTCGACCGACAGGTCGCTGATCGGGTAGCTGGCTTCTTCCAGCAGACGTTCCAGGTCGGCCAGCACTTCTTTCTGGCGCTCGCCGGTGGAGATGACGCACATCGTGTACGTGACTTCACTGGCCTGGTTGTCGAGTGGCGTACGGTTGATGCGGTCCACCACGGGCCGCAGCAGGATGTTCGATGCCAGCACAAATAGCGTAATGAGGATGGCCTGGCCCACCAGGTCCGACCCCGCCGCGGCACCCACCGCGGCCGAGCCCCACAGCGTGGCGGCGGTATTCAGCCCGCGCACGTTCAGCCCTTCCTTCATGATGGTGCCGGCACCTAGGAAGCCGACGCCCGACACCACGTAGGCGATCACGCGCGTGGTGTCCGATGCGGTGCCGATCTGCGCAGCCATGTCGACGAACGCCGATGCCGCGACCGCCACCAGCGCGTTGGTGCGCAGCCCCGCAGTCCGCTGCCTGACCTGCCGCTCGAAGCCGATCAACGACCCGAGCGCAAAGGCCGAGGCAAGGCTGATGAACGAATCGACCAGCGTGGCGACATTGAGATGGACGAGGGCTTGCAGCGTCATCGGCGGCTCCTTGTTCTTGGTTTTGCAGACCGGAGTCTTGGTAAAAGCGCCGATGGTTATAGCACGGCGCCATGACACGCCGTGCGGGCCGGGGAGGCCGGACGGCTACTTATAGTCCCACTGCATCTGCTCGGGAATCGGCACGTCGTCCGACGTCTCGAGGCAGCGGTCGAGGTAGGCCAGCAGCGAGCGCGGCTGGAAGCCCGTCTCCTGCACCAGCCGCGTGTTGTCGAACACGTAGCTCATGCTGGCGAACTTGGCATACAGGTGGATGCAGCGCGCGACCAGGCGCACATTGCCGTCGCCGGTCATGCTCAGGAATTTGCGGGCCAGCGCCTTTTCCGCGATCTTTTCCTGGTACACGTAGCCGGCCAGCGCCTGGGCGTCTTCTTCCGGCGTTTTGCAGCGCTTGAAGCGCGGATACAGCGTCTCAATGCGCTCGGAGTGCGCATCGCCCGCGCTGATGTGATACAGGTCGTACGCCAGCGTGGGCTTGGTCGACAGTTGCACGATGGCCTCGGCGCAGTCGTCCACGGGCAGGATGTCGACGCGGTCGCTCAGGCGGCAGCTGAACGTCTCGAGCATCGCCACCATTCGCAGCATCCAGAAGATGCTGCCCGACGGCTCGCACCCCAGCGTGCTGTGGCCGACCACGATGGACGGCCGCACCACCACCAGCGGCAGTTCGGGCACGGCCTCGCGCAGCTTCAGTTCGGCCATCCCCTTGGAGTACGTATACGGCACCGCGTGCTGCTCGATGGGCGGCACCTGCCAGCTTTCGCTGACGTGCCGATCGGCCAGCTGGCCGCACGACATGGCCGTGCCGATCTGCACGAAACGCTTCAGGCGTGAGCCCTGCGCCGCCAGCTTGCCCAGCGCCAGTACGCCACCTACGTTGGTTTCCCACAACGACGGATGGTTCGAGAACGTGGCCAGCGCCGCGCAGTTGATGATGATTTCTGGATCGCCGAGCCTGGCTGCGCCAGCATCGCGCAGGTCGAACGGCACGATCTGCGATTCCGTGATGGCATCCAGCGTGCCCGCGTCGAACTCGAACCGGCGCAGGTTGCTGCGCAGCCGCGCCAGCCCTTCGGCCGGGGTGTCACCGCGCACTGCAAAGCGTGTATCGGCCAGCAAACCTTTGGCAGCGAGGTTGGCGGCAATGGCGCCGCCCACAAAACCGGTCGCGCCGGTCAGCAAAATGCTCATGCGAGAAAACTCGAATTTCCTGAGTGCAAAGCGGGCGACCGACCCGCGTGCGAACAACGCTACCGCGCCCGCGCCGGCAAGCTCGCTGACAGCGCAGCCAGGGCCGGGGACGGACGATGGCGTCAGATGAAGGCGCGCATGCAAAACGGGCTTCGAGCCGCATGAACGGCCTGGTGCCGTACGGCCCGAAACGTGCGCAGAATCGGCGATTTATAAGAATGTAACCTTTCACGCGCCTTTCAGGCTCCCCCTCCGGCCAGAGGGTTGACTTCAGGCGGGCGGTACGGCGCAGTTCGACGCGGCATTGGCGGCGATCTCGCGCGCCGCCTTGGCGCCTTCCACCTGCAGGATCGTCGGCAGCGAGACACCGTTCTTGGCTGCCGTCACCTCGGCCAGGATGGAGATGGCGATCTCGGGCGGCGTGCGGCTGCCGATGTAGATGCCGACCGGGCCGTGCAGGCGTGCCAGTTCCGCGTCGCTCAGGTCGAACTCCTTCAGGCGCTCGCGGCGGTTGGCGTTGTTGCGACGGCTGCCGAGCGCACCGACGTAGAACGCGGGCGTCTTGAGCGCCTCCATGAGCGCGAGGTCGTCGAGCTTCGGGTCATGCGTGAGCGCGATGACGGCGCTGCGCTCATCGAGCTTCATGGCCATCACCGTGTCGTCGGGCATGGTGCGCACCATCGTGACGCCCGGGATCGACCATTCCTCGCTGTATTCCTCGCGCGGGTCGCAGACGGTGACCTGGTAGTCGAGCCCCACGGCGATCTGGCACAGGTAGCGCGAGAGCTGCCCCGCACCGATGACGAGCATCCGGTAGCGCGGCCCATGGATCGTCACCAGGCGTCGTCCGTCGAACTGCAGGCCGTCGGTGGCGTTGGCGTGTTGCAGCACGGTGGCGCCGGTGGCCATGTCGAGCGTGCGCGCGACGAGCTGGCCGGCTTCCACGGCGTGCAGCAGCGCGTCGATGCCGCTGGCGGCGCTCAGCGGCTCCAGCACGAGTTGCAGCGTGCCGCCGCAGGGCAGCCCGAAGCGGTGGGCCTCTTCTGCGCTGATGCCGTATTTGACGGCTTCCGGCCTGGTTTGCTGCAGGCCCTCGCGGCGCACGCGGTCGATGAGGTCGTCTTCGATGCAGCCGCCCGACACCGAGCCGACGACCACGCCGTCATCGCGCAGCGCAAGCATGGCGCCCTCGGGCCGCGGCGACGACCCCCAGGTCTTGACAACGGTGACGAGCAGCACCCGGCGCCCTTGTTCCAGCCAGCGCGCGCTGGTTTTCAAGACTTCAAGATCGACGCTGTCCATGATGCGTTGGCTGCGCTTTCGCGCGCTTGAGTAATGTGTTGCGGGGGAAGGGCTCCGATTATGCCCCGTGATGCAGAAACAGGTAGGCCGCCGCCACGGCCACCACCGCAACGATGATCCACGGCCACGGGTTGCGCGTCTGCAGCGCCGGGCTGACCGCAGGCGCGGCCTCCCGCGCACCGTGCGCGCGCAGCTCGCCGCCGGCAAGATCAGGGATGGCCTGCTCCGCCGGCATGCCGTCGAGAGCGGGTGTCGCGCCGGCAGTGGAGCCGAACTCCGCCGAGAAACGCTGGAAGAACTGGTCGGCCAGCTTGCGCGCTGCCCCGTCGACCAAGCGCGAACCGATCTGCGCAAGCTTGCCGCCCACCTGCGCCGTGGCGGTGTAGGACAGCCGGGTGACGGTCGGGCCCTCGGGCGTGAGCTCGACTTTCGCCCTGCCCTTGCCGAAACCCGCTGCGCCGCCCTGGCCGTCGAAGTGCAGCGTGTAGCTGCGCGGCGGGGTGATGTCGGCCAGCTGCATGCGCCCCTTGAAGCGCGCCTTGACCGGGCCGACGGCGGCCTGCATGGCGATCTCGTAGGCGTGTTCGCCGGCGGCGGTCAGGCTCTCGCAGCCGGGAATGCAGCGCTGCAGCACGGCCGGATCGTTCAGGGCATCCCAGGCGGTCTGCAGGGGCACGGGCAGGAGGTGAGTCTGGGTCAGTTCCATGGTGCGAGAGCTGTGGCGTGGGCGGGGTGAGGGCGTGGTACGCGGCTGCGGCGGGCATGCGCCAGTTCCTGCTCCAGCGCGGCGAGGCTGTCGAAATGGTGCGCCGGCACCATCGCATCGACATGCGGCAGGATGGCTCGCACGCCGCGTGCCCGTGGCTCGAAGCCGGCGAAGCGCAGCAGCGGGTTGAGCCAGACGATGCGGTGGGCGAAGCGGGCCAGGCGGGCCATCTCTGCGTCGAGCACGTCGATGTGTTCGTGGTCGAGGCCGTCCGTCACCAGGAGCACGGTGGAGCGGCACGAGAGCGTGCGGCGGGCCCAGCGGCGGTTGAACTCGGCCAGCGCCGCGCCGATGCGCGTGCCGCCCGACCAGTCCGGCACGAGTTGCGCGATGGCCTGCACGGCGACATCCGGATCGCGCTCGCGCAGTTGCCGCGAGACGTTGGTCAGCCGCGTCCCGAACAGGAATGCCTGGATGCGCTCGCGCGACTGCACCAGGGCGTGGCAGTAGTACAGCACCGCGCGCGAGTAGCGGCTCATCGATCCGGAAATGTCCAGCAGCAGGACGAGTGGCGGCGTGCGGTCGACGGGCTGGCGGTACTTCCACCCGACCCATTCGCCGCCCGCGCGTACGGCCTGGGCGGCCGTGGCGCGCAGGTCCGGATGGCGGCCACGCGAGGCCGCCTTCAGCCGGCGCGTGCGTTCCTGCGCCAGATGCACGCGGCGCTGGCGGATCATGTGCTGCAGCGTGCGCCACTCGGCGGCGTCGAGCGTGTCGAAGTCACGCGTGCGCAGCGCCTCGTTGGCGGAAAACGCCAGCGGCGCGACGATGCCGTGGCGCTCGCCGTCGGGCGCGACAGCAGGAGGCAGGCTGCCCGAGGGCTGTGCCCGCAGGGCGTCGGCCAGGCGGTTGTTGCGCGGGGGCGGGATGCCGCCGCGCACCTTGGGCAGCAGCAGCGCGCGCAGCTTGCCTTCCCAGTCGGGGTCGCGCCAGAACACGTTGAAGGCCGCGTCAAACAGCATGCGCTCATCCGGGTGCGAGACGAGCAGGGCAGCGAGCGCCGCCTTCACGTCGCCGCGGCGGCCGATATCGACATGGCCCAACGCTTCAATGGCGTCCACCGCGCGCGACGGCGCCAGCGGCATGCCGGCGTTGCGCAGCAGGCGCACGAAGTGCGTCACGTTGCGGGCCAGCATCGGTAACGGCGTCGACACGGCGTCCATGGCTACTCCGGCAACGCAGGTGCGGCCAGCAGTTGCTCGATGGTCGGCGCATCCACGCGGCTGAGGTCATCCTGGTACTTGAGCAGTACGCCGAGCGTGTCATGCACCGATTGCGGATCGAGCTCCGTGACATTCAGGGCGGCCAGCGCGCGGCACCAGTCGATGGCCTCCGCAATGCCCGGAGCCTTGAAGAGGTCGATGCCGCGCAGACGGTGGACAAAATCCACGGCGCGCTGCTGCAGGCGGGCGGCGGTTTCGGGCGCGCGTTGCGCCACGATCTGCAGCTCGCGCGCCTTGTCGGGGTAGCCGATCCATTGATACAGGCAGCGCCGCTTGAGCGCGTCGTGCACCTCGCGCGTGCGGTTGGACGTCATGATGACCAGCGGCACCACCTGAGCCCGCACGATGCCGAACTCCGGAATCGACACCTGGAAATCCGACAGCAGTTCCAGCAGGAAGGCCTCGAACGGCTCGTCGGCGCGGTCGATTTCGTCGATCAGCAGAACGCGCGGCGTATCGGGGCGGCCGGGGTTGACGGCATCAGGCAGCAGCGCCTGCAGCAGCGGGCGCTTGAGCAGGAATTCGTCGCGGTACAGCGTGTCGGCGCGCGGCGTCTGGCCGGCGGCTTCAGCCAGGCGCAGCGCCATGATCTGCCGCGGGTAATCCCACTCGTAGAGCGCACTGGCCGTGTCGAGCCCCTCATAGCACTGCAGCCGCAGCAGCGACGTGCCGAGCAGCCCGGCCGCCGCCTTCGCGAGTTCGGTCTTGCCGACGCCGGGCTCGCCCTCCAGGAACAGCGGCCGCTGCATGCGCAACGCGAGGAACAGGGCCGTCGCCAGCTCGCGGCTGGCGAAGTAGCCCTGGCCCTGCAACTGCGCGAGGCAGTCGTCGATGGAGTCAACCGGCATGCAGTTCCCCGCAGATGCGGCTAGTGATGCCGCGCCAATGCCTGCTCCACCGCGCGCGCCGCCAGCACCGGAATCAGGTGCGCCCGATACTCCGGCGACGCATGCAGATCGCCGAGCAGATCATCGGCCGGCACCACGACCTTGCGCGCCGCCTCGGAGGTGAAGCTGGCGGCCAGCGCCTGCTCCAGCGGCGTGCAACGGAACACGCACGCCGCCGCGCCCGTCACCGCCACGCGCACGTTGTTGCCCTTGCGGCTGATGAATACACCCACCAGCGCAAAGCGCGACGCGGGGTTGCGGAATTTCAAGTAGGCCGCCTGGTCCGGCACGGGAAACTGCACCTCGGTGATGAGTTCATCCGCAGCCAGCGCCGTCTCGTACATGCCGAGGAAGAAATCGTCCGCCGCAATATCGCGCCGCTCGGTGACGATGGTGGCATTCAGGCCGAGCACGGCCGCCGGATAGCACGCGGCCGGGTCGTTGTTGGCAAGCGACCCGCCGAGCGTGCCCATGGCGCGCACCTGCCTGTCGCCGATGCCGCCGGCCAGCTCGGCCAGCGCGGGGAGCATGCGCCGCACCTCGTCGCTCTCGGCTACATCGGCGTGGCGCGTGGCGGCGCCCACGGTGATCACACCCGGCTGCGAGCGGATGCCGGTCATGCCCGGAATCTGCGTGACATCCACCAGGGCAGACGGCTGCGCGAGCCGGAGCTTCATCGCCGCGAGCAGGCTCTGGCCGCCTCCGAGGTATTTGGCGTCCGCATGCGTCTTCAATGCCGTGACGGCGGTCTGGGCGTCGGTGGCTTTCTGGTACTCGAAGTCGTACATGGTGGGCTCCTCTGCCTAGGCCTTGGCCGCTTGAATGGCTTGCCAGACGCGGTGCGGCGTCGCGGGCATCTGGATGTCCTTCACGCCCAGTGGTGCAAGCGCGTCGACGATGGCGTTGATGAGCGCCGGCGGGGAGCCGATGGCGCCGGCTTCCCCGCAGCCCTTCACGCCGAGCGGATTGTGCGTGCACGGCGTGCCCTTGGCGGTTTCCACCGTGAAGCTGGGCAGGTCGTTGGCGCGCGGCATGGCGTAGTCCATGTACGAGCCGGTCAGCAGCTGGCCGTTTTCGTCGTACACGCACGCTTCGAGCAACGCCTGGCCGATCCCCTGACCAAGCCCGCCATGCACCTGGCCCTCGACGATCATCGGATTGATGATGTTGCCGAAGTCGTCCACCGCAACGAAGCGGTCGATGTGCACCTCGCCGGTGTCGGGGTCGACTTCCACCTCGCAGATGTACGCGCCGGCCGGGTAGGTGAAGTTGGTCGGATCGTAAAATGCGTTTTCGTCCAGCCCGGGTTCGAGTTTGTCGAGCGGATAGTTGTGCGGCACGTAGGCGGTGAGCGCAACTTCGCCAAAGGTCTTGGTGCGGTCGGTGCCGGCCACGCGGAAGACGCCATCCTTGAACTCGATGTCTTCCGCCGATGCCTCCAGCAGATGCGCGGCGATCTTCTTGGCCTTGGCCTCGATCTTGTCGAGCGCCTTCATGATGGCCGAGCCGCCCACGGCAATCGAGCGTGAGCCGTACGTGCCCATGCCGAACGGGATGCGGCCGGTGTCGCCGTGCACGATCTCGATGTTGTCGATGGGCACGCCCAGGCGATCGGCCACCACTTGCGCGAACGTCGTCTCGTGGCCCTGGCCGTGGCTGTGCGAGCCGGTGAAGACGGTGACGGAGCCGGTCGGGTGCACGCGAATTTCGCCGGCTTCAAACAGGCCGGCCCGCGCGCCCAATGCCCCCGCGATGTTCGACGGCGCGAGGCCGCATGCTTCGATGTAGCAGGAATAGCCCATGCCACGCAGCCGGCCCTTGGCGCGGGAGGCATCGCGTCGGGCAGCAAAGCCTTTCACGTCAGCCAATTCGATGGCGCGGTCCAGGCACGGCTCGTAGTCGCCCGTGTCATACGTCAGGCCCACCGGCGTGGCATACGGAAACGTGCGGATGAAGTTGCGGCGGCGCAGCTCAGCCGGGTCGATCTGCAATTCGCGCGCAGCCGTTTCCACGAGGCGTTCGACCACATACGTTGCTTCCGGCCGCCCGGCGCCACGATACGCATCGACGGGCGCGGTGTTCGTGAACACCGCTTTCACTTCGGCATAGATGGCCGGCGTCTTGTACTGGCCGGCCAGCAACGTCGCATACAGGATGGTCGGCACGCTGCTGGCAAACGTCGACAGATACGCGCCCATGTTGGCCGTCGTATGCACGCGCATGGCGAGGAAATTGCCCTGCGCATCGAGCGCCAGTTCCGCATGCGTGACGTGGTCGCGGCCATGCGCATCGGTCAGGAAGGATTCGGAGCGCTCGGCCGTCCACTTGATCGGTCGCCCGACCTTTTTCGATGCCCACGTGAGCGCCACGTCTTCCGGGTACAGGAAGATCTTCGAGCCGAACCCGCCGCCCACATCCGGCGCAATCACGCGCACCTTGGCTTCGGTCAGGCCCAGCACGAATGCCGACATCAGCAGGCGTTCGACGTGCGGGTTCTGGTTGGCGACGTAGAGCGTGTAGCTGTCGTCCTGGCGCGAATAGCTGGCGTTGACGGCGCGCGGCTCGATGGCATTCGGGATCAACCGGTTATTGACGATGTCGAGCTGCGTCACGTGCGCGGCTTTGGCAAATGCCGCGTCGGTGGCCGCCTTGTCGCCGTGGCCCCATGTGTAACAGGTGTTGTTCGGCACGTCGTCGTGGACGGCGGTGCCGGCGGTATCCGCAGTGGCGGTGTCCACCACGGCGGGCAGTTCGTCGTATTCGACGTCGATCATCTCGACGGCGTCCTTGGCGATCTTCACCGATTCAGCCACCACCAGCGCGACCTGGTCGCCCACGTGGCGCACCTTGCCTTGCGCGAGCACAGGGTGGGGCGGCTCCTTCATCGGCGTGCCGTCGATGCTGTGGATGAGCCAGCCGCACGGCAGGCCGTTCACCTTGTCGGCGGCCAGATCGTCGCCCGTGAGCACGGCCAGCACGCCCGGATGATTGCGTGCCGCATCCGCATTGATGTGCTTGATGCGGGCATGCGCATACGGCGAGCGCAGGAATGCCGCATACGACTGGTGCGCCTGGACGACGTCGTCCGTGTACTGCCCGGCGCCGGTCAGGAAGCGGAAGTCTTCCTTGCGCTTGACGGCCGCGCCGATCAGCTGGTGGTTCGGTTCTGCGGGAGCGTTCATGGTGGTGTCCTCGCCTCGTCGGTCGCCTGATCAGGCAGCATGCGCGCGCGCGGCGGCCAGGCTCTGCACGGAGACGTCGTCGCCTTCGGCCTCGGCCATGGCTTCGGCGCCTTTCATGACGGCGCGCACGATGTTGTGATAGCCGGTGCAGCGACACAGGTTGCCGTCGAGCTGCTGCCGCACCTGCTGTTCGTCGGGATGCGGGATGCGTTCCACGAGGGCCGTCGCCGCCATCACCATGCCCGGCGTGCAGAAGCCGCATTGCAGGCCGTGGCATTGGCGAAAGGCTTCCTGCATCGGGTGTAGCTTGCCGCCCTTCGACAAGCCTTCGATCGTCGTCACCTCGGTGCCTTCGGCCTGCACGGCGAGGATGTTGCACGACTTCACCGCGCGCCCATTCATATGGACCGTGCACGCGCCGCATTGCGCGGTATCGCAGCCGACGTGCGTGCCGGTCAGGCGCAAATGCTCGCGCAGCAGTTGGACCAGCAGGGTGTGGGGTTCGACGTTGACGGTGACGGGCGCACCGTTGACCGACAGCTTGAGGCTGATCGCCATGGGAGTCTCCTTTGGGGGATGGTCGCCGGGGGCCACGTTGTGCGCCTGTGTTGCAGCGGAAATGCGCGCGTGGTCTCGGTATCGGTGTCGCGGCTCTACTCAGTAAAGCACAGGCCCGAGAGAAGACAACCGGCAGGCGGTTGAGGCAGAACGGAGGAGAAGGGCGATGCCGCAGCGCGCAAAAACACGCGCCGCAGACATGACAAAGGGCCGGAATCCGGCCCTCGATTGGCACCAGGCGGTCATGACCTGGCGGGTGTGGCGGCTGCTCTGCTGAGACACGGCCGGCGCACGGGTATTACGGTGTTGCGGTACTACCTACGGCTCGCATGGGCACACGCCCATCGACAATCGACAATGACGGCCTATCAGGCCTTGGCGGTGCGCTGCGGGCTGAACAGGTTCGCGATTGCCGAGAAGAACTGGGCAAACGAGAACGATTGGCCGTTCGGACGGCGGTAGTAGTAGATACCTTCGGACATTTCGCGTTCGATCAGTTCGCGTTCGAGTTGATCGGTCAGCTTCAGGTCGTTCGTGTTTTGCATGATTGGCCTCTTAGGGATTTCCCGGTTAGGGAATACCCTAATCATACACCGGATGATGCAATGCACCATACGTAGGCTTACGTATGCACCATCCCGTGTTGTGTGGCCACCACGGCAGCGTTGCAACGCACCAATGTGGTGCGCCCGGTACTGCGCTGCCTATCTGACGGGGATCGGCTGGCCCGCCGGAACCGGGACCGCCGTCACGCTGTTCTTGGGGCTGCCCGAGATGACCTTGTCGGAATACGTCAGGTACACCAGCACATTGCGCTTGCGGTCGACCACGCGCACTACGTGCAGCGTCTTGAAGACCAGCGAGAGCCGCTGCGTGAACATGTCGTCCTGCTGCGGAAGCGGCTTGGCGAAGCTGATGTCCCCGACCTGGCGGCAGGCGACGGCGGCTTCGCTCACGTCTTCGGCCACGCCCAGCGTGCCCTTGATGCCACCCGTGCGGGCGCGCGACACGTAGCAGGTGACGCCCTGCACGAGCGGATCGTCAAAGGCCTCGACGACGATCTTGTCGGAGCCGGTGATGCGGAAATTGGTGCTGACGCTGCCGATGTCCTCCGCGCGCGAGCACGCGGTGGCGCATAAGGCGAGGGCGGCAACAACAAGCGGAAAGCGGGTCAAGGGGCGCATGGGTTCGCGGCAATCCAGAAGGTTGGAGGGTCAGAGCAGGGATTCGGGCGGCCACGGCGCCGTCGCTTCGTCCAGGAAGGTGGACCGCACATCGGCGTGCTGCCGGGAACGTTCGATGCGGCGGTGCAGGGCGTCCATGAAGACCTTGACCTTGGCGGGCATCAGCCGGCGCCCGGGGAACACCGCGTACACGCGCATCGGCGGCGATTGGAAATCGGTGAGCACCTCCTGCAGCGCGCCCGAGGCCACCAGATCGGTGGCAAACACGGACGTGATCCGCGCGACGCCAAAGCCGGCGATGGCCGCCTGCATGCGCAGCTCACTGTTGGAGGTGCGCATGCGGAAGTCCAGCGGCAGGTTGAGGGTTTCGCCGCCGGGTGTGCGGAACTGCCATTCCGATTCGTTCGAGGTGCCGAGGCACGGCCAGTCGGCAAGCTGGTCGGGGTGGGTCAGGGGGCCGAGGCGTTCCACCAGTTGCGGCGCGACCACCACCGCCCGCCGCAGGTCGAACACGCGCTGGGCGACGAGG
Organism: Ralstonia sp. RL; assembly: GCF_001683835.1. Classification (NCBI taxonomy): domain Bacteria; kingdom Pseudomonadati; phylum Pseudomonadota; class Betaproteobacteria; order Burkholderiales; family Burkholderiaceae; genus Ralstonia; species Ralstonia sp. RL. The sequence goes on from NZ_LWRX01000132.1 coordinate 16,110, forward strand.
CCGGAGTCGGGCAGCGGGCCGCGCGGCACGGTCAGCATGATGTCGTAGCCCTGGGCGAGCGGATCGATCTGGCGCGGGGCGACGTCCACCTCGATGCGCAGGCCGGTGTGCTCGCGCATGACTTCCAGCACGACCTCGGCAAACTGCCGCGCCGCAAACTCATACGGCATGGCAATGCGCAGCGTGCCCGCGGGTGACTGAAACGTCGCGGCGGCGTCTTCCGAGACTTCGCGCAGCCGCTGGAACAATGGGCCGGCGTCGCGCAGCAGGGCTTCGCCGGCATCGGTCAGGCGCAGGCGGCGCGTGCTGCGCTCGAACAGCCGGACGCCGAGCTTGCCCTCCAGCCGCGATACCGCTGTACTGACCGAAGACTTGGGCAGCCCCAGCCGGTCGGCCGCGCGCGTGAAGCTGCCGAGCGTGGCCACGGTGCAGAAGGTGTCCCAATCGTTCCAGTCTGTCGTTCGCATGATTGAACAATGAATTTGTCGGAAGGCGATTTCCGCCGCTTTCAGGGCAAATTACCATCCCCGCATGAACACGCCAAGCCCAGACCACACGGTTTTGCCGCCCCCAGCCCCACGCCCCCAGCCCGCCCCGTCGACGGTGGGCAGCCGGATGGAGCTGCGCATGGTGGGCATGGTGATCGGCCTGGCGACGGGCGTGGATTACATGTCCAACCTGATGTTCTCGATTGCCGGGCCGCACATCGAAGGCGGCGTGCTGGCGTCGCAGGACGTCTACCTGTGGGCGGTGGCGGCGTATGCGGCGGCGGCCAGCCTGGCCATCCTCGTGATGGGCCGGCTCGCCGACCACATGACGTATCGCCGCCATACGCTGCTGTCGTTGCTGGTGTTCATCGTCGGCACGCTGATGTGCGCGGCGGCCGAGGGCGGCACCATGCTGATCGTCGGCCGGGCGGTGCAGGGCTTTGGCGGGGGGCCCATGCTTTCGACCTCGCGCATCTTTGTCCAGCATAGCCCCGCGCACGAACGGCGCACGATGATGAAGGGCATGATCTACGGCATCTTCGGGCTCAGTTGCGTGTCGCCGATGCTGTCGGCGGCGCTGACGGAGCAATTCGGCTGGCGCGCCATCTTTGTCGCGCAGCTGCTCGTGGCGGTGGTGGTGGCCGCGCTCGTCGCGGCGTTCTATCCGCACCCCCAAATGCATGAGCGCAAGGGCGATTTCGCCTCGCTCGACTGGCCCTCGGCCATTGCCTTCGGGGTCGCGGCGCTCATTGCGCTGCATGGTTTTCAGCAGGCGCGGTTCGTTCACCCGGATGGCTCGCCGGCGCAGGTGTTGCCCATCATCGCCGTGGCGGCGCTCATTGCCTGGGTCGGCATCCGCCAGACCGGCCACCCGCTGCCGTGGGTCGACTTGCGCGCCACGCTGCAGCGGCGCTTCCTGATGGGCATGGTCTTCTATGCCATCTATTACGTATTTGCGAGTGCGTGGAGCTTTCTCTCGTCGAGCCTGCTGCAGAACGGCCTGGGCTTTCGCTATGAGACCACGGCGCAACTCATGAGCCTGGGCGGGCTGGTGACGGTGGTGCTGGGCATCCTCAACTTCCAGTTGACGAACGTACTGCCCACCAAGCGCGTGCTGGTCTCCATCGGCTTCGTCCTGATGGCGGCGGCCCTGCTGTGGATGTCGCATGCGGCGATGCCGGGGGCCTCGGTGGCGGCGGTGGCGCCGGGATTCATGATCGAAGGCATGGTGGGGATGTTCGTGGTGATCCAGGTGGCCGGGCTGACGTACGTCGACCTGCCGGCCCGGGATTTCGGCCACGCCTATCAGTTCAAGGGGATCATGCGGGCCTGGGCGCAAGCTTTCGGGACGATGGGCGCCACGCTGCTGCTGCAGCACGGGCAGGCGCAGCACCGGACGGATCTTGTCGGACGCGTGAGCGCGTTTACGCCTGCCTGGCAGTGGCCGCATGCGCTGCAGGGCGCTGAACTGATCCGGATTTCCGCGGAGATCGATCGGCAGGCGACGTTGCTGGCGGTGAAGGATCTGTTTGCCTGGGGGGCGATGGTGGCGGTGGGATGTGCTTTGGGGATTTGGTTGCAGCGGGCTTTGCGGTGAGGTTTTTGTTTGACCCTCGGTTTCGTTCCCTGGCGAGGACGCCCCCTTCTAGGGCAGGAACGGCAACGACCACACCGGCGGGGCGCTCGTGTTGTCGCCGTTTTTCGTGCGTGGCAGTCAATCCAGCTTTTGTTCGGGGGCGGTGGCCTGGGGGAGCTTGCAGTTGAAGGCGGGGGCCTCGTCCTTCAGATCCAGGTGATTCATCAGCGTGGGGGCCAGGACCTTCAGGACCTGCACGGTCAGTGCGCTGGTGAATTTGTACTTGGCGGCGTCGGCGCCGGCGACGTAGGCGACGACGGTACCGAAGTAGCGGTCACCTAGATAGAACACGAAGGCGCCGGAGCGGCTGACGACGCGCTCGGAGATCAGCCCGCCGCCGCGGCTGAAGGTCTTGAAGCGGTTGTCGCCGGTGCCGGTCTTGCCACCGAGCGTGATGGGCCTGCCGTCTTTCCGGACGAAGGTGCCCGATATCCGCTTGGCGGTGCCGCCTTCGACGACGGCAGCGAGAGCGGATTTCACCAGCGGCGGGATCTCGGGCGGCAGCACGCGTTCGCCGGCGTGCGGGTCGCGGCACAGCATCACTTCGTATGGGGTGTTGGCGGCAAAGCGCAGGCGGTCGATGCGCACGGTGGGCAGGCGGATGCCGTCGTTCTCAAGGATGCCCATAAGCTCCGCCAGCGATGCCGGACGGTCTGCCGACGCGCCAATGGCCGTGCCGTACGACGGCACGAGCGATTCGAACGGATACCCAAGCCGCTTCCACATGGCGTGGATCTGCTGGAAGGCCTCGATTTCCAGCATCTGCTTGATGCGCTTGTCCTGCGCCCCCTTGCGCCTGGACTGCAGCAGCCACTTGTAGACGGCCAGCCGTTCCGTGGCGCTGGCTTCGTTCACCTGGGACAGCGTCGCCTGCGGATGCTCGCGCAGATAGGCCACCAGCCACAGCTCCAGCGGGTGCAGCCGCGCGATGTAGCCGCGGTCGGCCAGGTCGAAACGCTGCACCGAATAGGTGTTGTACAGCTTGGTGATGGCCGCGTCGTCGAGCTTCGTGCCCGGCAGGTAGGTGCGGAGGAAGGCGGCCAGCTTGTCGGGTCCTGCCTGCGGATCGATGCTGCGGAAGATGGTGGCGAGCCGCACCGGCGTGGCGTGGGTGCTCTGCACGAGGATCGCTTCACGCTCCTGGTCGGTCTTGCCCTTGTACTTGGCATAGAAGCGGCCCATGAAGAGCTTGCCTTCGCGGTCGGCAAAGCGCCGCAGGTAGATCTGGCGCTGCGGCGAGTCTGGATCGGTCAGCGCCTCGGCGCCGGCGCTTGGCAACTGATGCTGAAAGTAGCGCGAGATGTCGCGCATGATGCGCACGAAAACGAGGTTGACGGAGTGCTTGAGGCCCTCGCGCACCGTGAAGTTCTGCGTGCCTTCCCACTTCTCGAAGTTCTCGAAGCTCTGCATGCCGCCGCCGGTGGCAAACCATTCGCCGGCGTTGCCCGAGTATTTGCGCTCCATCGAGGCATCGAGCATGGCCGTGAGCGAGCGGTCCTGCGTGTGCGCAAGGTAATCGACGGCCCAGCGCTCGATCGGGTTCTGCACCGGAATGTTCAGCTTGCGCAATGCCGCCGCAGGCTGGCCGGCATAGCGCTCATGCAGCTCGGCCACGAGCTGCAGATACGTCACCAGCGTGCGCAGCTTGGCGGTGGAGCCCAGGTCGAGCTTCACGCCCTCGTTGATGTCGAACGGCTTGTCGAAGGTGTCGGCCTGCACGAGCACACGGTTGCCGCCGGGGGCGCGTTCGTACAGCGTGAAGCTGTAGGTCACGCCGCGCGGGTCGCCGTGTTCGAGCATCTTGTCGCCGACGAGGCCGGCGGCCTTGGCGCGCTCGGGGTCGCGCAGTTTGCGCAACTCGGTGGTGATATCGCGCTGCAGCGGCGCGTCGAGCGTACTGCTGGCCATCAGGTCGAGCCGGTCGAGCGCATACATGCGCGAGACGCCCAGCATGCCCGCCAGGTTGACGCGCACGGCGTTGGTGCCTTTGTGCTCGAGGGGAGGCGCCGGCACGCGCGTGTTCAGCGCCTGCTGCTTGAGCGACTGCGCAATCGCGGCATCCCGCAGGGCTGGCGCAATCACGCCCGATGCGGCGAGCACCCGCAGGTAGGCGTTGGTCAACGTTTCCAGCTCGTCGAGATTCTCGAGGTAGTACGACGGCCGCCGCTGTGACACCAGGAGGCTCAGCGCTTCCTTGTATGCCAGCGCGCGGTCGGCCAGCGGCGCCTCCGATGTGGGCGACAGCAGGGCGTTCACCTGCGCGAAGTCGCGCCCGTACCAGACCCACAGCGCATCGCCGATCCCCTGGATTTCGCCAAACCCGGCGCGGGCGCCGAGCGGCACGGTGTTCAGGTAGGCGACCACGAGCTGGTGCCGCGTGGCCGTGGTGTCTTCTCCGTTGAGATACGCGCGTGCGGAGGCCGAAGCCATCTGGCGCAGCTTCTCAGCCGGCGAATCGGTGCGGCCTTCCGGCGAATGGCGGTACTTCTCAATCTGCGTGGCGAGCGTGCTGCCGCCGGGCGACTCGTGTGCGGCGTTGACGGTATGCAGGGCGCGGTCCCATACCGCGCGGGCCAGGCGCGTCCACTCCACGGCCGGATTGCGCTTCGGGTATTCCGTCTGCAGCAGCGTGCGGTTCTCGATGGCCAGCAGCGAGCTGACCAGCAGCGGCGGTACGGCGTCGAAGCGGTCGTACACGCGCTCGGGATGGCGCGCGCGGTAGATCGGGCGCCCCTCGACGTCCAGCAGTTCGAGGCCGGCCTGGTCCTTCTCGTGATACGGCGCGTTCATGCCGCGGTCCATCCACGCAACCATGTCGTTGGACGGCACGGCCTGCTGCGCGACGATGTAGCCGCGTGCGCGCAGGCGGTCAAGAAAGACGGGCAGATCGTGATAGCCCAGCCGTTCGTCGTAGGGGCCGGAATTCGGAAAGCGCGCCGAGGTGTTGGGGCCCGGCTTGACAGGAAAGGTCTGCGACTGCGCGAGCTGTGCGAAGTAATGCGCCTGCCACGAAGACGTGCGGAACTCGCGGGCGACCAGCCATGCGGCCATTGCAAGGACCAGCGCCGCAAACACGGCCAACTTGATGACGCGGCGGCGTTTTCTTGTCACTCGCTACGCTCCAATCGCAGGCGGATCAACGCCTCACTTCAATCTAGCCCATGCGCATGCCGTGTCCAGCGGCGTGTAACTTTGGGCTGCCGTTGCAAGCCTTACGAAGGGGCGTAATACGGAATCTGCTGCTCGTCGTACAGCCGGTATATCAGCGCCAGCATGGCCCGGATGTCTTCCGACTCATCCAGCAGGCGTGTGCTGAAGATGATGGGCGACACCAGTTGCGGGTCATCGAGCTCCAGGTAGCAGACGTCCTCGCGCTTGAGGCCCGCCACGCTGCGCGGTACGACAGACACCCCTTCGCCGGCCGCCACCAGCCCCAGGGCGATTTGCAATTCCCGTGCCTCGTAGATCTTGCTCGGCTCGAGCGCCCGGTCGTGAAACAGGGCCAGAACCTGGTCCGCGTAGCTTGGGCGTGGCGCGCGCGGGTAGATGATGAGCGTCTCGCCCACGAGGTCGCGCAGCGATGCGGCCGGCTTGGCGCCCAGCAGCGGGTGGCCCGAGGGCAGGGCGACGATCAGGCGCTCGTCGCGCAGCAGGATGCGGCGCACGTTCGGGTCTTCATAGCGGATGCGGCCGAAGCCGACGTCGATGCGGCCGTTCTTGAGCGCCTGGATCTGGTCCATGGTCGTCATCTCGTGCATGGTCAGATCGACCATCGGGTACTCGGCCCGGAAGCGCCGGATGACCTTCGGCAGCATGCCGTACAGCGTTGAGGCAACGAAGCCGATCGACAGGCGCCGCTCGATCTGTCCCACGCGCTGCGTCATCGAGGCGAGCTCGGCCGTCTGCGCCAGCAACTGGCGTGCGTGGGCGTGGAAAAACCGCCCGGCTTCGGTCAGCCGCAGCGGCCGGCTGCCGCGCTCGAACAGCACGACGCCGATTTCCTCTTCGAGCTGTTGAATCTGTCGCGAGAGCGGCGGCTGCGCGATGTGCAGGCGCTCGGCCGCACGCGTGAAGTTCAGCTCCTCGGCAACGGCGACGAAGTAGCGCAGGTGGCGCAGTTCCATATCCAACCTTGTAGGTATGAAGCCGATACTAAATCAGTGTTGGACGCAATAAATCGCGCTGCGTAATCTGATTTCCACGTTGATCGCTGTCCATTCTGATACCTGGAAAACATGATTCGCTCGATCGAGGCCATTCTAGTGGATGTGCCCACCATCCGTCCGCACAAGCTGTCTGTCGCCACCATGCACACGCAGACGCTCGTCCTCGTGCACGTGTGCTGCGAAGACGGCATCGAAGGCTGGGGCGAGGCCACCACCATCGGCGGCCTGAACTACGGCGAAGAGAGCCCCGAGAGCATCAAGGTCAACATCGACACGCACATCGCGCCGCTGCTGATCGGCATGGACGCGCGCAACGTGGCGGCTGCCATGGCACGCGTGCGCAAGACCATCCAGGGCAACCGCTTTGCCAAGTGCGCGCTGGAGACGGCGCTGCTCGATGCGCAGGCGCGCCGGCTGGGCGTGCCGCTGTCCGAGCTGCTCGGCGGCCGCCTGCGTGATGCACTGCCGGTTGCCTGGACGCTCGCCAGCGGCGACACCGCAAAAGACATTGCCGAGGCAGAAGCGATGCTGGCCGAGCGCCGTCACCGCATCTTCAAGCTGAAGATCGGCCTGCGCCCCGTGGCCGAAGACGTGGCGCACGTGCTCGCCATCAAGCGCGCGCTGGGCGATGCCGTGAGCGTGCGGGTGGACGTCAACCAGGCCTGGAGCGAGCTGGACGCCGCCAATGGCATCGCCGCGCTGCAGGCCGGCGGCATCGACCTGATCGAGCAACCGGTGCGCGCAGAAAACCGCGCCGCGCTGGAGCGCCTGGCGCGCCAGTTCGCCGTGCCGATGATGGCCGACGAGGCGCTGCACGGTCCACTTGATGCGTTTGAACTTGCGTGCTCGGCCGGCGCCGATGTCTTCGCCGTGAAGATCGCGCAATCGGGCGGCCTGGTTCCCGCCATGCAGGTCGCGGCGATCGCGCAGCTTGCGGGCATCAGCCTGTACGGCGGAACGATGCTGGAGGGCGCGGTCGGCACTGCCGCCTCCGCGCACGTCTTTTCGACCTTCAGCGATCTGCAGTTCGGCACGGAGCTGTTCGGGCCCTTGCTGCTCACACAGGAACTGCTGACCGAGCCGTTGCGGTACCGCGATTTCACGCTGCAGGTGCCCACCGGCCCCGGCCTCGGCATCGAGATCGACCGCGACAAGCTTGCACGCCTGCGCCGCCAATAACGACAACCAGACCCAGACAACCCACCAAGGAGACCACGATGCTCTTCCACGTCCGCATGGATGTCCGCCTGCCTGCCGACATGCCGGCCGATGTCGCCGACGAGATCAAGGCCCGCGAGAAGGCCTATTCGCAGGATCTGCAGCGCAGCGGCAAGTGGCGCCACATCTGGCGCCTGGTCGGCGAGTACGCGAACGTCAGCATCTTCGACGTGCAGAGCAATGCCGAGCTGCACGAGATCCTGACGGCGCTGCCGCTATTTCCGTACATGCAGATCGCCGTGACGCCGCTGTGCCGTCACCCGTCCTCGGTTCACAGCGACGACGCCTGAGACATTCCCCCAGAAAACCCGAGGAGACATCCATCATGAACGTGCGCGTATTCCAGACACAAGAAGTACAGGAGCTGCTGAAGGCCGCTGCCAACCTGGAAGGCAAGGACGGCAATGTCCGCTTGAAGCAGATCACTCACCGCCTGCTTGCCGACCTGTTCAAGGCCATCGACGATCTCGACATCACGCCGGACGAGGTCTGGGCTGGCATCAATTACCTGAACAAACTCGGGCAGGACGGCGAGGCTGCGCTGCTGGCGGCGGGGCTGGGCCTCGAGAAGTACCTCGACATCCGCATGGATGCCGCAGACTCGGCGCTCGGCATCCACGGCGGGACGCCACGCACCATCGAAGGCCCGCTGTACGTGGCGGGCGCCCCGGTGCGCGACGGCGTGTCGCGCATCGACATCGATCCGGACCCGGCGGCCGGACCGCTGGTCATCCACGGCACGGTGATGGGCACCGATGGCGAGCCGGTGGCGGGCGCCGTGGTCGAGTGCTGGCATGCGAACTCGAACGGGTTCTACTCGCACTTCGATCCGACCGGCGGGCAGAGCGCGTTCAACCTCCGCGGCGCCGTGCGCACGGGCGCGGATGGCCGATACGAATTCCGCACCCTCATGCCAGTCGGGTACGGGTGCCCGCCGCACGGCGCGACGCAGCAGTTGCTCAACGGGCTGGCCCGCCATGGCAATCGTCCGGCGCACGTGCACTTCTTCGTGAGCAGCGAGGGGCATCGCAAGCTGACGACGCAATTCAACATCGAAGGCGATCCGCTCATCTGGGATGACTTCGCCTACGCCACCCGCGAAGAGCTGATTCCGCCCGTCGCGGAAAAGACCGGCGGTGCCGCCCTGGGCCTCAAGGCCGATGCGTACAAGGACATCGAGTTCAACTTTGTCCTCACGCCGCTGGTGCAGGGCAAGGACAACCAGCGCGTGAACCGCCTGCGCGCTTCGGCCCAGGCATGAGGTTGCAACGTGGAGACGACCATGTCCGCCCTGATCGACAAAGCCGGCGAACTCGAACAACTGCTCTCAACGGCGGTGGTGGATGACGAAGAGGCCGGCATCTTCCGCTGCCGCCGCGACATCTTCACCCACCCCGACCTGTTCGCGCTGGAGATGAAGCACATCTTCGAGAACAACTGGGTGTATCTCGCACACGAAAGCCAGATTCCGAACAACAACGATTACTACACGACCTGGATCGGGCGTCAGCCCATCGTCATCACCCGGGACAAGACTGGCGAGCTGCATGCCGTCATCAACGCCTGCGCGCACAAGGGCGCCATGCTGTGCCGCCGCAAGCACGGCAACAAGGGCAGCTTCACGTGTCCGTTCCACGGCTGGACGTTCTCCAACACCGGCAAGCTGCTCAAGGTGAAGGACGAAAAGACGACCCAGTACCCGGTGCAGTTCAACACGCACGGCTCGCACGACCTGAAGAAGGTGGCGCGCCTGCAGAACTATCGCGGCTTCCTGTTCGGCAGCCTCAATGCGGACGTGCAGCCGCTCGAGTCGTACCTCGGTGAAGCGCGCGTGATCATCGACCAGATCGTCGACCAGGCGCCGGACGGGCTCGAAGTCCTGCGCGGCAGCTCGTCCTATATCTACGAAGGCAACTGGAAGATGCAGATGGAGAATGGCTGCGACGGCTACCACGTCAGCACCGTGCACTGGAACTACGCCGCAACGATGGGGCGGCGCAAGGAGGGCGGCACGCAGGCGGTGGACGCGAACAGCTGGAGCAGATCGGTGGCGGGCGTTTATGGCTTCGAGCACGGCCATATCCTGCTGTGGACGAAGACGATGAACCCGCAGGTGCGGCCCGTCTATGCGCACCGTGACGAAATCGCGGCTCGCGTGGGCGACACCCAGGCCGACTTCATCGTCAACCAGACCCGCAACCTGTGCCTGTATCCGAACGTGTTCCTGATGGATCAGTTCAGCACGCAGATCCGCGTGGTGCGCCCCATCAGCGTCGACCGGACGGAGGTGTCGATCTTCTGCTTTGCGCCAAAAGGCGAGAGCGCGGCCGACCGCGCGACGCGCATCCGCCAGTACGAGGATTTCTTCAACGTCACCGGCATGGGCACGGCGGACGACCTGGAAGAGTTCCGCGCGTGCCAGAACGGTTATGCCGGCACCACGGCCCTGTGGAACGACCTGTCGCGCGGCGCGCCGCTGTGGGTGCGCGGCCCCGACGAGAACGCCGCCAGGATGGGCCTGAACCCCCTCATCTCGGGCGAGCGCAGTGAAGACGAAGGCCTGTTCGTGTGCCAGCACGCGTACTGGGTGCAGGTCATGCGCGAGGCCCTGAAGAAGGAATGCGCAGAGGTGCCGGCATGAGCTTCGATTACCAAACCATCTGCGCCGCCCTGTACCGCGAGGCGCGCCTGCTCGACGACCGCCAGTGGGATGCGTGGCTCGACTGCTACGCCGAAGATGTCACGTACTGGATGCCTGCCTGGGATGACGACGACCAGTTGACTGATGACCCGCAGAGCCAGATCTCGCTGATGTACTACGCGAACCGCTGCGGACTCGAAGACCGCGTCTTCCGCATCAAGACCGAGCGCAGCGGTGCGTCAACGCCGGAGCCGAGAACCAGCCACAGCATTGCCAACGTGGAAGTGCTGGCCGAGCGCGACAGTGAAGTCGACGTGCGCTACAACTTCCACACGCTCAGCCACCGCTACAAGACCACCGACCAGTTCTTCGGGACGATGTTCGTCACGTTGCGCCGCGCCGGCGACGGCTACCTGATTGCATCCAAGAAGATCGTCCTGAAGAACGACTACATCCGGCAGGTGCTCGACGTCTACCACGTCTGACCGTGTCCACGTACCCAAGCGAGGCAGTGGAGGCTTCCATGTCCAGTTTCAACGTTGCACTGAATTTCGAGGACGGCGTCACGCGGTTCATCGAATGCAAAGCCGGCGAGAAGGTGCTCGATGCCGCCTTCCGCGCCAAGATCAACCTGCCGATGGATTGCTCCGACGGCGTGTGCGGAACGTGCAAGTGCCGCGCCGAAAGCGGCAGCTACGACCTCGGCGACGACTACATCGACGACGCGCTGACCGAAGACGAGAAGGACGCCGGCCTCGTCCTCACGTGCCAGATGGTGCCGCACAGCGATTGCGTGATCGCCGTGCCGACCTCATCGACCACGTGCAAGACAGGGCAGAGCCGCTTCGTCGCCACGCTGTCGAAAATCGAGCTGCACAACGATGCTGCCGTCGTGCTCGAACTGGACGTCGACGCCACCGCGCCCGTGTTCCTGCCCGGCCAATACGTCAACATCGGCGTGCCGGGCAGCGGGCAGCACCGCTCGTATTCGTTCTCTTCGGCGCCCGGCGAATCCAGGGTGAGCTTCCTCATCAAGAGGATTCCGGGCGGGGTGATGAGCACCTGGCTCGAAGCCGCCCGGCCCGGCGACAGGCTCGAGCTGCACGGGCCGCTCGGCAGCTTCTACCTGCGCGACGTGCAGCGGCCGCTGCTGTTCCTTGCCGGCGGCACGGGGCTGGCGCCGTTCCTGTCGATGCTGGAGGTGCTGGCGCGCAGCCATTCGCAGCAGAAGGTGCACCTCGTGTATGGCGTGACGCGTGATCTCGACCTGGTGCAGGTCGAAGCGATCGAAGCCTACATGACGAGGTTGCCGAATTTCAGCTACGCCACCGTCGTCGCCGACGCTGCTTCGCGTCATCCGCGCAAGGGCTGGGTGACCCAGCACATTCCGGCCGACGCGCTCAACGATGGCGATGTGGACGTCTATCTGTGCGGTCCGCCGCCGATGGTCGATGCCGTGCGCCAGTACTTTGACGATGCAGGCGTGAAGCCCCACAGCTTCCACTACGAGAAGTTCACGCCCAACGGGACTGCCATCACCCACGCGACGGCAAAGGCGGCATGACCATGCAACGATTCTCAGGCAAAACCGTCATCGTAACGGGGGCGGCGCAGGGCATCGGCCGCGGCGTTGCCATGGCGGCAGCGGAAGAGGGTGCCCAGGTGCTGCTGGTGGACCGCGCGGTGCTGGTCGACGAAGTGCAGGCGGAGATTGCTGCCGCGGGCGGCCAAGCCCGAGCCGCCACGGCGGATCTCGAAACCTACGCCGGCGCGCTGCATGCCGTGCAGGCCGCGCTCGACGCATTCGGCCGCATCGACGTGCTGGTCAACAACGTCGGCGGCACGATCTGGGCCAAACCGTATCAGCACTATGAAGAAGCGCAGATCGAGGCGGAGATTCGCCGCTCGCTGTTTCCGACGCTGTGGTGCTGCCGGGCGGTGCTGCCACACATGGTGGAGCGCAGGCATGGCGTGATCGTCAACGTGTCGTCGATCGCGACGCGCGGCATCTATCGGATCCCGTATTCGGCGGCCAAGGGCGGGGTCAATGCGCTCACCGCCAGCCTGGCCTTTGAGCACGCCGCCGACAACATCCGCGTCAATGCCGTCGCCACGGGCGGCACGGAAGCGCCGCCGCGCCGGATCCCGCGCAACATGGCGCCCATGTCCGACCAGGAAGCCGCCTGGTACCAGGGCATCGTCGAGCAGACGCTCGCCAGCAGCCTGATGCACCGCTACGGCACGATCGACGAGCAGGTGCGGGCGATCCTGTTCCTGGCTTCGGACGAGGCTTCGTACATCACCGGGACGGTACTGCCGGTTGGAGGCGGAGACCTGGGCTGACACGCCGGCGCGCGCCATCGGTTGAAGAAACCCACCCAGCAAAAGAGAGAGGCGCCCACGCCTTCGCGGACCCCAGAGGAGACCATCCATGCGTCAGATCGACCTGCACGCCGTAGCAGACCACGCCCGCTTCGGCCGTTTTCACGCCACTACGCTGTTCTGGTGCGCGCTCATCATCATCTTTGACGGCTACGACCTGGCCATCGCCGGCATTGCATTGCCATCCATCATGAAGGAGATGGGCGTCACACCCACCAGCGCCGGCTTCATGGTCAGTGCGGCGCTGTTCGGGATGATGTTCGGTGCGATCGTGCTCGGCACGATTGCAGACCGCATCGGCCGCCGCTGGGCGATTGCCGTGTGCATCGTACTGTTCAGCGTCTTTACGGCAGCAGCGGGTTTTGCGACCGACCCCATTGCGTTCAGCGTGACGCGTTTTCTCGCAGGCCTCGGCATCGGCGGCGTGATGCCGAACGTCGTGGCGCAGATGACGGAGTACGCGCCGCGCCGGCTGCGCAGCACGCTCGTCACCCTGATGTTCAGCGGCTATTCGGTCGGCGGCATGCTGGCCGCATTGATCGGCAAAGGGCTGCTGGAGCGCTACGGGTGGCAATCGGTGTTCGTTGCCGCGGGCCTGCCTGTGCTGCTGGTCCCGGCGATTCTGCGGTGGCTCCCCGAGTCGATGCCCTTCCTGTTGCGCACGGGCAGGATCGATGCGGTGCGCGATATCGTGCGTCGGCTCAGCGGCAGCGCTGCACGACCGGAGGGCACCTTCGTCCTGCCAGAGGCGGACCGCGGTGACGACGCCCCGCTGGCCAAACTGTTCCAGGACGGGCGCGGGTTGAGCACGGCCATGTTCTGGATCGCCTTTTTCATGTGCCTGTTCATGGTGTACGCGCTCAGTTCATGGCTGACCAAGCTGATGGCATCGGCCGGCTACAGCCTCGGTTCCGCACTTACCTTTGTGCTGGTGCTGAACTTCGGGGCGATGCTCGGTGCGATTGGCGGCGGCTGGTTGGCAGATCGTTTCAACATCAAGTACGTGCTCATGGCGATGTACGCCCTTGCGGCAGTGTCGATCGCACTTCTGGGCATCAAGACGTCGACCGAGACGCTGTACCTGCTGGTGGCCGTGGCCGGCGGCTGCACCATCGGCACGCAGATCGTGACCTATGCGTACGCCGGCCAGTTCTACCCGATGAGCATCCGCTCCACGGGTATCGGGTGGGCGTCCGGGGTGGGACGCAGCGGGGCGATTCTTGCGCCGATCGTCATCGGCATGCTGGTGGGGATGGCGCTGCCTCTGCACCACAACTTCTTCGCCATGGCCGTGCCGGCCGTCATTGCGACGATTGCGGTGGCGTTCATCAACCATCGGCGATCCGCCTGCGCCGCCGCAAGCTGATGGGCGAGCCGGCGCGGCTGCGCAAAACAAAAACGGCGCCAAGGCGCCGTTTTGTCGTTGCGGTTCGCTGTGGCAGCGATCGCTGGCTCAGCCCAGGTACGAGCCGGATTTGCCTACCACCTCTGCGTACGGCAGGTTGTCGTCCCAGCCCTTGCGGAAATAGTTGAGGATGGCGCGCAGCAGCGACGTACGGGGAGCGGCCTGCACCTGGACCTGGCCGGCGAACTTCGGGGTGTAATAGGCTTGCTGAATCATGATGTCGTTCTCGATCTAGGGTTTTCCCGAGTATAGGGTTATCCCCAGGATGGAGCAACGGCGCATCCCGTACTGCCGGTACATTCTCAGTATCACGGGAGGCTGATACGCCCCTGGCGCCGGTCGCCTGCTTCCCAAAGCGGCTTTCTCTTCACAAAATTTGCGCAGAGCAAAAATTTTTTCGGCACAAGATCACCGCAGGACGGGGCATGTCCGTAGGAAAAGACGCGAACATCGCGCTTCGGAGGGGATTGTGCCGGCAAAAAGCAATGATCTGCTCGCTTGTCGTTTGATCGGCAAGCCACCTACCATACGCCGCCATGTGCCGGCTCGCCTTGCTGCATGCTGCGGGCCGGTTTGTTGACTGGAGGTTCGTATGGCGTATCCCCCCATCCCGGTGCCGGCTGACGGCGCGTGCGGTGCCCGATCGGCCAACAGTGCGTGGCAGGCGCGCAGCCGGGCGGCCGTGTGGCACCCGTGCACCCAGAATGCCCGGCTCGATGCCATGCCGCCGCTGCCGATCGCTCGCGGGCAGGGCCCGTGGCTGATCGACTTTGACGGCAAGCGCTACCTCGACGGCACCAGCTCCTGGTGGGTCAACCTGTTCGGCCACGCCAATCCGCATATCAACGCTGCGCTCAAGACGCAGCTGGACTCGCTGGAGCACGTGATGCTGGCCGGCGCCACGCACCGCCCGGCCGTGGAGCTTGCCGAACGTCTGATCGACCTGACGGCCGGTGTGCTGGGCCACAGCTTCTTCGGCTCCGATGGCGCATCGGCCGTCGAAATCGCGCTCAAGATGAGCTTCCACGCGCATCGCAACGCAGGGCAGGGCGCACGCAACCGCTTCGTCTGCCTGGAGCACGGCTACCACGGGGAAACGCTCGGCGCCCTTGGCGTGACCGATGTGGCGATCTTCCGCGATGCGTACGACCCGCTGATCCTGCAATCGCACCGCGTGGCATCGCCCGATGCCCGCCTGGCGGCCCCCGGCGAGACCGCCGCCGACGTCGCCGACCGGGCGCTGGCTGCCTTGCGCGCCTGCCTTGCCGCCAACGCCGGCACCATTGCCGCCGTCATCATCGAGCCGCTGGTCCAGTGTGCGGCCGGCATGGCCATGCATGATGTGAGCTACCTGCGCGGCGTGCGGGCGCTGTGCGACGAGTTTGGCGTGCACTGGATCGCCGATGAAATTGCCGTCGGCTGCGGGCGTACGGGCACATTCTTCGCATGCGAGCAGGCCGGCGTGTGGCCGGACCTGCTGTGCCTCTCCAAGGGCATCAGCGGCGGCTACCTGCCGCTGTCGATCGTGCTTTCGCGCGATGCCATCTACGAGGCCTTCAACGACGATGCGCCGGTGCGCAGCTTCCTGCATTCCCATTCGTACACCGGCAACCCGCTGGCGTGCCGCGCCGCGCTGGCCACACTCGATCTGTTTGCCGAGCACGACGTCTTGGCACGCAACCGCGTCACCGCCGCGCGCATTGCGCAGGGCCTCGCGCCGCTGTCGCACGATGCCCGCGTCGCACACCTGCGCCAGACCGGCATGATCACCGCCTTCGACGTGCACCCCGACGTGGCCGGCGCACGCTTTGCCGAGCGTTTTGCGCTCACGGCGCGCACGCATGGGCTGCTGCTGCGCCCGATCGGCCACACCGTCTATCTGCTGCCGCCCTACGTGCTGAGCGACGAAGAGACCGACACGCTGGTCGAACGCACGCTCCAGACGCTGGAAGACACCCTCGCCCAGACCACGGGCGAAACCGAAGGACACACCTATGCGATTGCTTGACGACCTGCAGGCCGGCCTGGATGCCATCGATGCCGCGCACCTGCGCCGTGTGCGCCGCACCGCCTACACCCCGACCGACCGCAGCCAGCGCATCAGCGTGCCCGGCGGAGAGCCACGCGACGTCCTGGGCTTCTGCGGCAACGACTACCTCGGCCTGGCCGCGCATCCCGCCCTCGCCGAGGCCGTGGTGCACGGCGCGCGGCAGTACGGCTTCGGCAGCGGCGCATCGCACCTGGTGAGCGGCCATTCGGTCGCGCACGCGCGGTTGGAGGCCCGTATGGCGGCGCTGCAGGCCGCTCATATTCCCGATGCGGATGCGCTGTTCTTCTGCACGGGATACATGGCCAACCTGGCCGTGGTGAGCGCCATGGCGCAGGCGGGCGGCATTCGCCCGGCCGAGGATTGCACGATCTTTTCAGATGCGCTGAACCACGCCTCGCTCATCGATGGCGCCCGGCTGTCGCGGGCGCCCGTGAAGGTGTATCCGCACGTCGACATGGCGGCACTGGAGGCGCTGCTTGCCGCCAGCACGAGCCGCAACAAGCTGATCGTCACCGATGGCGTGTTCAGCATGGATGGCGATATCGCGCCGCTGCCGGCGCTGCTCGCACTGGCCGAGCGCTACGACGCGTGGCTCATCGTGGACGACGCGCATGGCCTGGGCGTGCTGGGCGAAGACGGTGCCGGCGTGTTGTCGCACTTCGGGCTGCGCTCCGAGCGCATCGTCTACGTGGGCACCTTCGGCAAGGCCGCGGGCGGGTCCGGGGCGGCCATCGTCGCGCATCGGCTGGCGATCGACTGGCTGGTGCAGCGCGCCCGCACGTACATCTTCACCACGGCCACACCGCCGGGCATCGCGTGCGCGGTGGAGGCGGCGCTCGACCTGATCGCGAGCGAGGAGGGGGCGGCGCGGCGCGCGGTCCTGAACCGGCACATCGCCGCGTGGAGCGCGCATGCCCAGCGCCTGGCCGCGCGCTTTGGCTGGCGGTGGATGCCCTCGCAGACGGCCATACAGCCCATCGTGATCGGCGAGAACGCGCCGGCACTGGCCCTCGCGGCCGCGCTGGAGCGCGAAGGCATCCGCATCGCCGCCATCCGCCCGCCGACGGTGCCGGTGGGCACGGCGCGCCTGCGCATTACGCTCTCCGCCGCGCACACCGACGCCGATATCGAGCGCCTCGCCCTCGCGCTCGAAGCGGCCGGCCAATCGCTCCAACCCGCCGAGGCTGCCTGACATGCCCCCGCGTTTTGATTGCTTCATCACGGGCACCGATACGGAGATCGGCAAGACGCTCGTCAGCGCCGCCTTGCTGACCAAGCTCGCAGATGCCGGCTACCGTGCCGCCGGTCTCAAGCCCATTGCGGCCGGCACCCTGGCCGGCACCCCTGCGCGCACCAACGAAGACGTCGAACAACTGCGCGCCGCTGCGTCGATCAGCCTGCCGCTTGCCACGGTCTGCCCGTGGCTGCTCGATGCACCGATGTCTCCGCACCTGGCCGCCGCGCGCGAAGGCGTGACGATCACGCTGCCGCCCATTCTCGACGCGCTCGCGCAGGCAAAAGCGTGCGCCGACGCCGTGGTGGTGGAGGGCGTGGGCGGCTTTCGCGTGCCGCTGTCGGATGACTTCGACACCGCGCAGATGACCGTCGCGCTGGGCCTGCCTGTCGTGCTGGTGGTCGGCCTGCGGCTGGGGTGCCTGAACCATGCCGCGCTCACGGCGGAAGCCATCGCCGCGCGCGGGCTGCACCTCGTCGGCTGGGTCGGCAACGTGGTCGATCCGGCCATGGCCGGGCTGGACGAGAACGTCGCCACGCTGCGCCGCTGGATCAGCGCGCCGCACCTGGGCACGATTCCCCGATTGCCGTGTGCGCAAGCGCGCCTTGCGGCAACGTATCTCGACATCGCACCGCTGCTGACGCGTTGATGCTTCCCGGCCGGCGCTACACTGTTCCGATCTCAACAGCGTCGATGGAGAGGGCTGTCATGCGCGCGATGCGTTGGCTGGCGACGGCAATGGTGGTCGCGGCCATGTCGGGATGTGCGGTATTGGAATCCCCGGTGACGAAGGGGCAGCGGCTGGTGGGCGCAGACGAGTCCGCCGTACAGGCGCGGTTCGGCCCGCCGCGCGAGACGTACCCGCTGGACGGCGGCACGCGGTGGCTGTATCCGACCAAACCGTACGGCCAGTTCACCTATGCGGCCGACTTCGATCCCCATGGCAGGCTCGTCGCGTTCAAGCAGGTGCTGAGCAGTCTCGAGTTTGCGCAGGCAAGGGTGGGCACCTGGACGCAAGACGACGTGCTGCGGCACTTCGGCCAGCCGGTCGAGACGTCGTACTTCCCGCGCATGGACCGGCTGGTCTGGTCATACCGGGTCAAGGCCGACGACGTCTGGCCGTCCTTGATGCATTTCTACTTCGACCGGGCTGGCGTCCTGCAGCTCACCCAGGTCACGCCCGACCCGTTGTACGACCCAGACCGGCCGCGCTTCTTCCGGCACTGAGACGTCATGCCCAATCGGCTTGTGCGCTCAGGGTTCCTCCTGCATTGCCACCTTCGCGCGGCGACCTAAGCTAGAAGCAGGGGAGGCAGACGCCGCCCGGCGCCTGCCGGAGCAACCCGTCATCAGAACGGGCGCGCACGGGGGTGCATCATGCTCACGCATCACTGGGTCGACATCGACCCGATTGCGGCGGAACATCATCGGCTATACGGCATCGCCGGATGGTTGCCTTGGGTCTTGGCCATGGCCATTGCCGGGCCGACGTGGGTGTTCTGGCACGGCCTGTCCATCGACGCAGTGAAGCTCGCCGGCGCCGACCTCTTCAACGCCACCACGCCGGGCAGCGGGGCGATCAACCTGACTACGCTGGTGTACCTGATCTCGTGCGCGACAGTGCTGGTGCTGGCCACCACGCACGACAGCGCGTTCCGGCGTGCCACGCTGGTTCACATGGCGGTGCTGCCGCCGATGATCGGCTTCATCCTCATGGCCGGCGACCTGCCCGGCGCACGCTCGACTTTCATCGAGGGCGTGGCCGTTGCCGCTGCGCTGCTGTTGACGTGCGGCGTCTATCTGCAGGTGTCGCGCCGTGTGCGCGTCACCTTCGAGTTGCGCGACTGGGCGCCCGGTGAGCATGCGTGGTTCAAGCGCCGCCACGGCGCCGCACCGAGCTGAGCGCTGTCAGGATCGTTCAGTCGATCCGCGCAAAGCGTGGAACCTGGCGGCCGTCGACTTCGACCATCTCGTGGAACATCGTCGATGGGCGCGTCCAGATCGTGCCGTTGGCCGCGCGGTAGACCGTCATCTTGATGGTCGGATCGGGTTCGTACGTGGCTTCGCACAGCCACTCGTATTCGCCGCCCTTGTAGTGGCGGTAGCGGCGGGCAGGGGTGTTCTGCATGGCTGGCTCAGTGCTGCGTGGGCTTGTCTTCGTCGTCGACGTACGGCGTGTGCTTGCCTTCCTGTGTCTGTGCGCCGAGCTTCGCGTCCTCCATGGCGTCCTGATACGCCAGCATGGCCGCGGCCACGGCCTCGGGCTCGCCGTTGAACGAAATCACGCTCTCGCCGCAATTCGGGCATTCGCCGCCAAAGATCGCGCGGATGCCGGGCATGTCGCGCGGCTCCATGCCTTCGAACTCCGTAAAGGCGGTCTGGCATGCGCCGCAGACCAGCTTTTCCGGTCGCAGGGCATCGAGCCGGGCGTGCGCCTGGGAAATGCGGTCGGCCTGCGAGCCGCGTCGTTTGGCTTCGCCCATGGTGTGCTTCCTCTTCAGATGATTGGAGGGTGGATCATACCGAAGGCGCAGGCCGGCGTTCCTGAATCGGGCCGGGGGTGTTCGGGGCTGGTGGATGTCTTATTTAACATAATGCAAAGTGTTCAGGGCCGGCGAATGGCTCAACGGCGCGGCTTCGGCGGGTGAGGG
>NZ_LWRX01000233.1:0-1122 GCF_001683835.1 Ralstonia sp. RL
GCTCGATCGTGTGGCCCGCAACGCCGCCAGCCAGGGCGTGACGCTGACCTTCGACCAGACCTTGATCGATCACTTCGCGGAGGAAGGCTACAAGCCCGAGTTCGGCGCGCGTGAGCTCAAGCGGCTGATCCGCAGCGAGCTGGAAACCGCTCTGGCGCGCGAGATGCTGGGTGGCGGTATCGGCAAGGCCGATCACGCCAGCGCCCGCTGGGACGACAAGGCCGAACGGGTGGTCTTCGAGCGCCAGGAGCCACCCGCGAAGCCGGCCGAACCTGAAAAGCCCGATGCCGCGAACGTGGCCGAGGCACCGCCTAGCGACGCGAGCAAGCCTGCGCGCAAGAAGAAGTCAGCGGGCGGCGAATCTTGAGCGATGGGAGGCTGTCGTGTCCGACCCCAACGGCCTGACATGGGCAGCCACCCTCGTGTCGCTGGCGGTCGCTATCCCCACAGCGGGGCACGCGGTCATCTACAAGCGTGACCCTCGATCGGCCACGCTGTGGGTACTGCTGATCGCCTTGTTGCCGCTGGGCGGTTCGCTGCTGTATGGGCTGTTCGGCATCAACCGTTACCAGCGGCGGGCGCGGCGGCTCTTCCCGGGGGCAGATCCTGCTGTTCGGCAGGACCTCTCGCCCACGATGCCCGAGGCTGTATCGCCGCCGCTTGCCGGTCTGGCCCACCTGGTGGGCCGCGCCACCGGCCAGTCGCTGACCGGCGGCAACCGCATCGAGCCGCTTGTCGATGGCGAGCAGGCCTACCCGGCCATGCTCGCCACGATCGAATCGGCCAGGCACAGCGTCGCCTTGTGCTCGTACATCTTCGACAGCCAAGGCATCGGGGCGCAGTTCGTCGATGCGCTGCGCCGGGCTCATGAGCGCGGCGTGCAAGTGCGGGTGCTGATCGACGACGTGTATGCCCGCTGGACGCCCCGCAGCGCCTACCGCGCCTTGCAGCGCGCCGGCGTTCCGGCGGCGACGTTCAACCCGACGTTGATTCCCGCGCGCCTGCATGGCGCGCATCTGCGCAATCACCGCAAGCTGCTGGTGATCGATGGCAAGACGGGTTTTACCGGCGGCATGAACATCTTCAGCCCGTATTGGCGGCCCGATGCGCCGGGCCAGGCCT
>NZ_LWRX01000066.1:0-1577 GCF_001683835.1 Ralstonia sp. RL
AGCGCGCGCCGCAGCGGCAGGAGCGCGCGGCGGCGCCGGCCGACGGCGCCGGCCTGGACTATTACTTCGGCGTCTGGCGCACCCGCATTCCGGGCGCGGTCTGGACCTCGCCCAGCGGCTACCGCGGCTATGACTGGCTGCATGTGAGCGCCGGGGTGTCGGCCGGCGACCTGATCATCCGGCCGAACGGCACGTATGTCTGGGCATCCTACGGCGGCAAGTCGGGGCGCTGGACGCGCAGCGACGATCCCGGGTATCCGATCGTGCTGATCGACACCGTCGAGAACCGGCAGTGGAAGGTCGGCATCGACCCGAAACACACCGGCGGACGCGACATCATCGTGTGGGACGGCAATTCGTTCTACTACGACGGCCGCAAGTAGCCCCCGCATACCTCTGCGCGCTCGCGGCCGGTATGGAGTCGCGCCGGACGGCGCAGTTCCCTTTCCGCGTCGGCTCCGTTGCATCGCCGGAAGGTGCATCAAACCTTGGTGCCGGCCGCTCCGGCAACCGCACGCAGCTTTGATCCGTCGCAACTTGGGCGAAGGCATGTATCGGCAGCATCTCCACAGACCTTAAGCAAGGCGCAGCCCGGCCCACCGGCGCGCCGCAGTGGAGTTCGCATGAAACCGTATCGCGGAATGGTGCACCGTCTGACCCGATTCATCGCCTGCCTGCCGCCGCGGCGGCGCCGCCAGTTGCCCCCGTTGCTGCTCCTGATGCTGGTGTGCGCGCTGGCCGAGATGCTCAGCCTGGCGACCCTGGTGCCGTTCCTGGCCATTCTCGCCGATCCGGCGAACGCGCTGCAAAGGCCGTTCGTCGCCCGCATCGTCGGCCTGCTCGGCGCCGCCGGCGCGGCGGACCTGCGCTGGCGGCTGACCGTCGTCTTCGCGCTGGCGGTCATCGTCGCGGGCATCATCCGCTACGCCGTCATTTACGCGGCCACCCGGCTCAACTACATCATGGGCTACGAGCTCGGCACCGAGGTGTACCGGCGCACCCTGTACCAGTCCTACGAGTTCCACGTCGCGCGCAACAGCAGCGAAACGGTGGGCGCGATCGACAAGATGGACAACGTGGTGTTCGTCATCGCCAGCCTGCTGATCATCTGCAGCAGCGCGCTCATGGCGGCCTTCATCACCGCCACGCTGCTGCTGATCGATCCGGCCATCGCCGGCATCGCGCTGCTCGGCTTCGGCACGATCTACGCGCTCATTTCCGTCTTCACCCGGCGCCGCCTGGCCGGCAACAGCAAGGTGGTCAACCGCGCCTACGCCATGCGGGTGCAGGCGGTGCAGGAGGGACTGGGCGGCATCCGCGACGTGCTGCTCGACCACACGCAGGAATTCCACGCCAGGCGCTTCCACGAGACCGAGAAGACGATGCGGCTGGCGCAGGCCAGCACCGCCATCATCGGCGGCCCGAGCTCGCGCATCCTGGTCGAGGCGCTGGGCATCATCCTGATCGCGCTGCTCGGCTACACCATCACCGAGACGCAGGGCAGCATCACGGCGACCATCCCGACGCTGGGCGCGCTGGCGCTCGGCGCCCAGCGCCTGATGCCGCTGCTGCAGCAG
>NZ_LWRX01000206.1:0-6124 GCF_001683835.1 Ralstonia sp. RL
CTTCTTGGCGGGTGCCTTCTTGGCAGCAACCTTCTTCACTGCGGCCTTCTTGGCAGGTGCCTTCTTGGCGGCGACCTTCTTAGCCGCGGCCTTCTTGGCCGGAGCCTTCTTGGCGGCCGGAGCGGCCTTCTTCGCAGCAGCCTTCTTGGCGGCCGGAGCCTTCTTTGCAGCGGCCTTCTTGGCCGGGGCCTTGGCGGCCGGTTTCTTCTTAGCAGCAGTTGCCATGGGAAACTCCTTCAAGATTGGGTATCGAACTATCGAGATTGAGCAACCCGACCGGCCCGATCCCACGATGCAAGGGCATCGCCAGACCAACCGAGCGAGCGATTCATCGGCGCGCCACCAGACTGCAGTCGCACGCTAATGAATTCGGTAGGAAGACCCGCGACGCACGCCGACGATGCATGCAGCAAATTGCACGCCTCGGGCGCGCGCATGCGAGCAGCCGCAGCCGGCCGGACATGCGGCATCCGGCGAGTCTTCATCAACTGAGAGGACCGGGGCATCGTGGCCACACCGGTCGAAATCTGATCTTGCGCGAATCGCTGTGTGGATCGCAAAGCCGCTCGCAAGGCGGTTTTACGGACAGCGAAAATCTGGAGAGCGCGCGTTTTCTTTTGGGGGTAGTACGCCCATCCCGACGGGGGGATCGCAGAGACGGCACCGAGTTCGAACAGCCCTGTCGGCGTGGCGTGCATCAAAGTGGTTACGCTCCTCGACTACCTTTCAACTGCCGCTTGGAAGTTCATCGTCGTTGATCGCGCGAAGCTTCCTTGCATCGAAGTCAACGTCTTGTCAAGGCGAATCATAATTCGTTTGCGCGGTGATGTTAAGAGATTTATGCAAAAAGCGCGGCGAGTTTTGGTGAAGGATTGCGCTGCGTCTGTGCGTCGCTCCGCTCGGGATCGTGCATGCAGGTTCAGTGGCCCGGCGCATGCGCATTTTCTTGCGTCGTAGCATCGTGTGAATGCGTTGCTTCGCACTCACACACGCGGCCCGCGAAGCCAGTGTTCATGCCGGTTTACGGCGACACACGCTACTCCATGCGTGCGCGTCGCGAGCAGACACGCAGCTGATGGCGGCAGCGTCATCGACACGCGCGGCGACACGCGAACGCTGCGATGCACGCCAGAAAAAAACGATGCGTAGATGCGACAGCGCGCGCGAATTCTCTTCGCGCGCACGCGCGGTCGATGCCATCGACGCGCGCGCATCGACGTGTCGAACGTGTCTTTCGACATCGCACACGCACTTGCGCACGAGACACGCGAGCCCCGAGATGGCGATCCTCGGCGACATGCGTGCACGTGGCGCAAATCGCGTGCCGCGCGCAGGCGATATCGAACCTCGGATGGAACGACGTGCGCGCATCGATGATGCAAACACCGTCTGCCTGCATGCCGATGCATGACGACAGCGGACACGCACGTCGTCGCCGTGCATGTTCCGCACAGCGTCGACGCCGGCATGGCCGACGCTCGCCCGCAGAACCCGCGGCCCATCGGAAACCGTGTTCAGCAACGACTGAAAACCGCGTGCAACTGCGTTTGAAACGGGGCTGTTTTACGACGATAGAAGAATTGCTCTACGGGCATTCCTGGGCGGTTTTTGCTGCACGGCGGATTTCCGAAGACCGGCTTTCCACTTTGCTCTGGGGCGGGCCATCCGTTTGAAATGCTGCAACCGCATATCGGCGCGTCAGGTTGGCGCTGATTGTCATGCCATTCGGTTTCACTCCACGATCCGCTCACCACGTCAGCACGGCATCGATCGCGCGGCGTGGCGTGGACCTGCGCGTGGTCCACAAGACCAGGGCGGCCGTCACTCGCCTCGCTCACTGGGCGACGGCACACCCGATGAACAAAGAGCGCAAGACACAGGGGTCCAACTGAAGCGTTCTGGGAATCTGCCCGCCATCCGCCGCAGCGGTGATGCAGCGAGCGTGGGCAGGTTCGAGCAGTGGAGGCACAAGATGCGTGTTCGAGCGTGCTTGTCGACATCGAACCCACCGAAGCGTGGGGTTTCCCCGCAGACCCAAGCTACGTTGCGCTGGATGCCGCGCGTGGTGGCGACTGCCTCGTTCGCGACGCTGGCGGCGTGCGCGAATTCCGGCAGCGGCGACATGGGCGCGTCGCTCGGCGGTGGCAGTGATGCGTCCTCCAAGCCAAGCGTCACGGCGTCGGGTTCACCAACGTGGTCCGATGGCGGCGGCAGCGCATCGGGCGGAACCGGATCGGGCAGCAATGCACCGGTGACGCCGCTCACCGGCCGCGTCGAACAGCTGACGACGACCACCGTCACGGCCATCGTGCCGCTCACCGCCACGCTGACATCGGCCACGCAAACGCTGGGCGCCGCCACCGGCCTCGGCACACCGATCGGCAACGTGCTGACGACGCTGGGCGGCGTGCTCGGGAGCGAGGGCCGCACGATCGCCGCAGCCAGCAAGGGCGATGCGCTGGTGTCGACGCTGGGCAACACGGTCAGCGCGCTCGGCACGCTCACCAGCGGCTTGTCGACGATCGCGACGCCAGCCGGGCCTTCGGCAGGCAGCAGCACGACGGGCGGCGCACTGAGCGGTGCGCTCGCCCCGATCAGCACGACCATCGGCTCGCTCACGTCCGGCTTGTCCGGTGCAGGCCCCGCAAGCCCGGGCGGTACGACGGCGAGCAATCCGCCCAGCGGGCTGGGCGGCATCGGCAGCGCAGTCGGCGGGCTGGTCGGCGGCGTGTTGTCGGGGGTGACATCGGCGGCGCACCGTTGATGTCGCAACGTTGGAACAACTTTCTTTGCATTCGGCAGCAGACGCAGACGGATGCGACCCGCTGGACGCCAGACGCGCGTTCTTCCGGCCCCGGCGGTGACTACGCGGTACGGGCCGCGCTTACAAGGAGACTCACCATGAAGATTCAGAACCCGCTCCACGCTTCTTTCACCGTTTCGTCGTCGCGCACGCTGCTGGCTGCGGCCGCGCTGGCCGTGCTGACACTGGCGGGCTGCGCATCGGGCGGCAACCCGAACGGCGACACCACACCGGCATCGACGGCCAACAACGATCCGGGAGCCGTGCCGGTGGGCAACGTGGCAAGCAACGGCGGCAACGTCGTCACGCAGACGGGCAAGACGGTCAGCGACCTGGGCACGACGATCGGCACGGCGTCGGTGCCCGTCATCGGCGGCACGGCCGCGCAGAAGGATCTGGGCGCGACAGTCACCTCCGCGGGCAACACCGTGCAGGTGCTGGGCAACGGCATCGGCAGCGGACTCGGCAAGATCGGTTCGACGCCGGACCCGGTCGGCACCACGGTGCAAAGCTCGGGCGACGTGATCCGCTCGACCGGGGTGACGGTCGGCTATGCGGGCCAGACCGTGAGCGACCTGGGTGCGGCAGGCAGCCCGCTTGCGCCGCTGAACCCGGTGACGTCGCCGGTGGGGAGCGGGGTCTCCGCGCTGGGCCAGGTACTGCAGGGTGCGGGCGGCCTCGTGACGATCGGCACGTCGAGCGGCCCGGTGCAGCAGGTTACGCAGCAGGCGAGCAACGCCATCGTGCCGCTGTCGTCGCAGATCGTGCAGGGTACGCAGGCGGTGGGCAGCGCCACCATGCTCGGCGGCCCGCTGGCGGGCGCGCTGAACACCGTGGGCGGCGGCTTGCAGAGCGCCGGTGCGCAAGTCGGCGCGGCAGGCGGCAACCCGCTCACGCGTGATGTTGGCGGCGTCGTCGGCGCAGTGGGTGCCACGGTGGCCAGCGCCGGCGGTCTCGTCAATGGCGGCAGCGGCGGCTCGACGAATCCGCTGGCGCCGATCACGAGCGCATTGGGCGGTGGCCTGGGCGGCGGCAGCAACCCGATGGCCCCGGTGACGGGTGCGCTCTCCGGCAGTGGCGGGAATCCTCTTGCATCGGTGACGAGCGCGCTGACCGGCGGTGCCGGCGGCAGCAACCCGCTCGCGCCCATCACCAATGCGCTGGGCGGCGTCACGAACGCCGCCGGCGGCACCGGCAGCAATCCGCTGTCACCCCTGACCGGTGCGCTGGGCACACACTGACCCCGTGCCCGCGCACTGATCTGCCTCACCGATTCTTTTCAAGCTGACAAGGAGACGCCACAATGCAACGCACCCCCCACTCTCTCGCACGCCTGGCAGGCGCACTCGCCCTCGCACTGGCGGCAGGCAGCGCCTTCGCCCAGGCCACGCCCGCCGGCACCTGGAAGACCATCGACGACAACACCGGCAAGCAGAAGGGCGAAGTGACGATTGTCGAGAACAACGGCGTGTTCACGGGCAAGGTCACCAAGATCCTGGTGCCGGGCGACGAGAACAAGACCTGCACCAAGTGCACCGATGACCGCAAGGACCAGCCGATCGTCGGCCTGACCATCTTGAAGGACCTGAAGAAGACCGGTGAGAACGAATGGTCGGGCGGCAACATCCTCGATCCGGAAAACGGCAAGGTCTACAACGCCAAGATGTCGCTGGCCGACGACGGCAAGAAGCTCAACGTGCGCGGCTTCCTCGGCATCAGCCTGCTGGGCCGCACGCAGACGTGGGTCCGCGAGCAATGACCTCGGCCCGATAACGCAGAGCCTCAACGCGCGGCGGCACCCTGTACGGGGCGCCGTCTCTTCGGCGCCGGTGCAAGCCGGCGCTTCTTTTTTGCGTAACGCCGCACACTGCCCGCGGGCCGGCACCACTCAAGAAGACACGTCCCTCGCCGTTACTTCGTTGGGGAGTCGTCAACGATAAGTGGAGAAAACGCGGCATGCGACAGTGGACACTCAAAGGAAAACTGCGCCTGGCACTGGCCCTGATGTGGCTGGGGCTGATCGGCGTGGGCATCTGGAGCGCGATGGAGACCCGCGCCACGATGCTCGATGAGCGCAAGGCCGGCCTGCAGAACCTTGTGGATGCTGCCGAGGGCGTCGCCAAGTTCTATCACGGGCGCGCACAGTCAGGCGCCATGAGCGAAGACGAGGCGAAGAAAAGCGCGCTCGCGGCGCTGTCCACGATGCGCTACGGCAGCACCGGCTACCTGTTCGTGGTGGATTCGCAGCTCATCCTGCTGATGCATCCTACGCTGGCCGACATGGTCGGCAAGAGCACGGCACACTTCAAAGACCCGACGGGCAAGCTCGTCTACCCGACCATCGTCAACGCAGCCAAGGAGAGAGGCTTCGGCTTTGCCGAATACCAGGGCCGGCTGCCCGGCAGCGAAACCGCCCTGCCCAAGATCGGCTACGTGAAACGCTTTGCGCCGTGGGACTGGAATCTCTCCAGCGCGGTCTTCCTGCAGGAGGTGGATGCCGCATATCGCCATTCGCTCGTCGCCAACCTGATCGTCATCCTGCTGGTAGGCGGTGTGGTGTCGCTGGCCATGTCACTCATCATCCGTAACGTGCAGCGCGGGCTCGGCGGTGAACCGGGCTACGCCGCCGAGGTGGCCCGCCGCATCGCCGCAGGCGACCTGACCGTGCGCGTGCAGACGCGCCCTGGCGACCGCGACAGCATGCTCGTGGCCATCGCGCAGATGCAGCAGCAACTGACCGGCACCATCGGCCACATCAAGACGTCGGCCGATTCCATTGCCAGCGCCACCAAGCAGATCGCCGCGGGCAATGCCGACCTGTCGCAGCGCACCGAAGAACAGGCCTCGTCGCTGGAGGAAACCGCCTCCAGCATGGAAGAGCTGACCAGCATCGTGCGCCAGAACGCCGACAACGCCCGCCAGGCCA
The DNA here is from genome assembly GCF_001683835.1 of Ralstonia sp. RL. Lineage (NCBI taxonomy): Bacteria > Pseudomonadati > Pseudomonadota > Betaproteobacteria > Burkholderiales > Burkholderiaceae > Ralstonia > Ralstonia sp. RL. The sequence goes on from NZ_LWRX01000206.1 coordinate 5,730, forward strand.
GCTCGCTCGCCGTCAACGCGTCGGACATCGCGGTCAAGGGGGGCGAAGTCGTGGGCCGCGTGATCGACACGATGGCCGGCATCAATGAGAGCAGCAAGAAGATCGCCGACATCATCGGCGTGATCGAGGGCATCGCATTTCAGACCAACATCCTGGCGCTGAACGCCGCGGTGGAGGCTGCGCGCGCAGGCGAGCAAGGCCGCGGTTTTGCCGTCGTGGCCGGCGAGGTGCGCAGCCTCGCGCAGCGCAGCGCCGCAGCCGCCAAGGAGATCAAGGCGCTGATCAGCGACTCGGTCGGCCGCGTGGAAAACGGCACCACGCTGGTGGCCGAGGCCGGCAGTGTGATCGACGAGGTGGTCGTCGCCGTCAAGCGCGTGACCGACATCATGGGCGAG
>NZ_LWRX01000048.1:0-3720 GCF_001683835.1 Ralstonia sp. RL
CAACATCGAACTGACCCTGAACGATGCGGACGACAAGCCGATCGCGCGCCGCGTGTTTGTACCGCGCGATTACCTGCCGGCTTCGCAAGAGATCGACAAGGGTTTCGCCCCCAAATCGGAGCAGGCGATCAAGCTGTACTTTGAGCTGACGCAGCTGAAGGCGTCCGGATACCGGGTTTATTTGTTCTATCCGTAATCGTCAAGCCGTGCGGTCATGAAAATGACGCCTGGCGCCGGGGCATGCCCCGTACAATTTCCTTTCTTTTTCATTTGGCAGGCAATCCATGACATCCCTTATCTGCGGCTCGCTCGCGTTCGACACCATCATGCTGTTCCAGGGACGCTTTTCCGAAGCGCTGCTGGCGGATCAGCTGCACAAGATCAACGTCGCTTTCCTGGTGCCGGAAATCCGGCGCGAATTCGGCGGCTGTGCCGGCAACATCGCCTATAACCTGAAACTGCTGCAGGGTGATCCGCTCATCATGGCCACCATCGGCCAGGACGGCGGCCCGTACCTGGAACGGCTGGAGCGCCTGCAGATTGCGCGCCGCTGCATCCGCACCATCGAGTCCTCCTATACCGCGCAGGCCTTCATCACGACCGATGCCAACGGCAACCAGATCACGGCCTTCCATCCGGGGGCGATGGCCCTGTCGCATCAAAACCGGATTGCCGATGCCGGCCCGGTGAAGCTGGCGATCATTGCGCCGGACGGACGCGACGGCATGCTGCAGCATGCGGCGGACTGCGCGGAACGCGGCCTGCCCTTCATCTTCGACCCCGGCCAGGGTCTGCCGATGTTCAGCGGCCCGGAACTGGAGCGCTTCATTGAACTCGCCACTTATGTGGCGGTCAACGATTATGAAGCGGAACTGTTGATGCAGCGCACCGGCCTGACGCTGGAAAAGATCGCCGGTCGCGTATCGGCATTGATCGTCACGCGCGGCGAACAAGGCGCGGAGATTTACACTGACGGCAAACGCATCGACATCCCTTGCGTGCAGGCCGACCGTGTGGTCGACCCGACCGGTTGCGGCGACGCCTTCCGCGCCGGTCTGCTGTATGGATTGACCAATGGCATGGACTGGGTGACCACCGGGCGGCTGGCCAGCCTGATGGGCGCGATCAAGATCGCTTACCAGGGCGCACAGAATCATGCGCCGTCGCGCGAGGAAATCGAGGAGCGCTTCCAGAAGGCGTACGGATACCGTTTCTGAGTTTTTGAGTTTTTGAGTTTCTGGGTTCGGCATGGGAAAGATCATCATGCGCGTCGCACTGCCGCTCTCGGCTTTCCTGTTGTGCGCCTGCGCATCCGAGCAGCCGGCGCCATCTGTCACCATGTCGACCCAAGGGACGACCATGGTGCGCCATGCCACGGTGGTGAGCGTGCGCGATGTCGCCGTACAGGGCGAGGCGCGCTCTTCATCCGGGCTGGCGTCATTCGCGGGCGCGATCCTGGGCGGCATCGCGGGCAGCAAGATCGGTAACGGCAACGGCAGCGCCGCCGCCAGCGTTGGCGGCGCGCTGGCCGGCGGCATGGCCGGGCAGCGTGTAGCGCAGTCGGGCGCCGCGCGCCGCTATAGCGAACTGACGGTGCGCTTCGATAACGGCGACGAGCGCACCTATACCGTCGGGGCCGGGGAGGATTTCCGTGTTGGCGATACGGTGCAGGTGACCGCCACCAATGCGGTGACGCGCATTGGCCGCTAAGAATGGGAACAGTAAGAACGGTTCACTGTTGGTTCACTGTTCGCAGCCAGGGAGCAATGCCGAGCGTACGCCGTCGGGTGTCAGCCGCGCGGCCGCGATTTCAATGACCTTGCGCTTGCTGGTATGGCCGTGGGTGATCGTCACGGCGCTCTTGGGCACGTCAAGCGCATCGGCCAGATAGCGCACCAGCGCTTCATTCGCCTTGCCTTCGATCGGCTGTGCGTGCAACCGGATCTTGAGCGCGTCGTCCAGCACGCCGATCACCTCGCTCTTTTTCGCATTCGGCATGATCTGCACCGTCATTCGAATGCCATGCGGAATGGCGTTACACCAGTCTTTCATGCCGCCGACAGAAGCACGGTGCTGACCAGTTGCAAGCCGATGCGCAGCAGGATGAGCGCCACCAGCGGCGACAGGTCGATGCTGCCCACCAGCGGAATCACGCGACGCAAGGGGCGCAGCAGGGGATCGTTCAACGCGTGCACAAACGGCGCCAGCGGCGCATGCGGGTTCACCCAGCTGAAAATCGCCTCGATGATGATCAGCCCCATGAAGCCGTAGAACACCCATTCGCAGAAACGCAGCAGCGACAACAGGATCAGGTACTGCGGGACAAAGCGCGACATCACCGCCAGGTCGATGGCGACCGCAAGCAGGATCACCAGGAGCGCGCCGATCAGGCTCGCCCAATCGTATCCGCCGACGCCCGGCAGCATCCGGCGCAAGGGTTTGACCATCCAGTCGGTCAGCTGGAAAATGAACTGCGCGATCGCTGCCGGCGGCCGCACGCGCACCACCTGCATCCAGAAGCGAAGCAAGAGCGCGCCTCCCAGCACGCCGGCGGCGGTATCGACTATCAAGGTAAGTATGCTTTCCAGCACTATCTGATCTCCACATAAAAAAACCCGTTGTGCTACCCAAGGTCGCACAACGGGCATTTTGCCTGAACTTAATCAGGCATCCAAGCCAACGCGCCGATTACGGACGGTTACCGGTCGGGAACGGCCAAGCCGCTGCCGGGTTCAGCGTGGTCTTCACAGCGGGAGCCGGGGCAGGCGCGGCTGCCGGCTTGGCGGCTGCCGCCTTCTTCGGCGCCGCAGCCTTTTTCGGTGCAGCTGCCTTCTTCGGCGCTGCTGCCTTCTTCGGTGCTGCGGCCTTCTTGGCTACCGGCTTCTTGGCTGCTGCTGCCTTCTTCGGTGCTGCGGCCTTCTTGGCTACCGGCTTCTTGGCTGCTGCTGCCTTCTTCGGTGCTGCGGCTTTCTTGGCTACCGGCTTCTTGGCTGCTGCCGCCTTCTTCGGTGCTGCGGCTTTCTTGGCTACCGGCTTCTTGGCTGCTGCCGCCTTCTTCGGTGCTGCGGCCTTCTTCGGCGCCGCTTCCTTCTTAGCCGCTGCCGGCTTCTTTGCCGGGGCTGCCTTCTTTGCAGCCGGTTTCTTTGCTGTTGCCATTTGTTTCTCCTTCACGTGAGATGGAAAAATTCAAACTACGAGGTTGGAAACCCTCCTGAACCATCGCGATGATCCAGGCGGATTATTCATCGGCACAAGCAAGCTTCTGCTTGCGCTAATGAATTCGGCACCAGCTGAACTGCTGCATCACCTCATCCATGCAGCACTTCAGCCTCATCTGGCTACGCCTCTCTTCTTGCTGATCACCGCCGTGCGTCGGCGATGACGGAGGTCCACGCCGCGCGCTCACCAAGCGCCACGGTAGCCGTAGCCAAAAAAAACGCCGGCAGCAATGCCGGCGTGGGAATACGCTTTCTCAAAAACCAACAGGTTTTTCAGGGAAAAAGCCGCCTTGCCCGACGCAGTCGGGGTCAGCGGCGATAACAGAGAAGATCGCAGATTGATTCGATACGTTCGTCTACTGTCCATTAAATCGGTTGCAGCCCTTCAGGTTTCGCAGTCTCTTTTCTGTTAGCCGATCATCCTGCCGACCGGCCGCATTATCGACGTCGACCGCCGTCTCTCCAACCATCCCATGCAATCGTCAATCGTCAATCGTCAATC
>NZ_LWRX01000041.1:0-64712 GCF_001683835.1 Ralstonia sp. RL
CCGCGACCCCCGGCGTGACAGGCCGGTATTCTAACCGACTGAACTACCACTCCTTGTCGGCTTGCTCGACCAGCTAGAGACTGGCTTTGCGATTGAGCTTCTGGTTAAGCTCTTGTTTTGGCGTCCCCTAGGGGATTCGAACCCCTGTACTCACCGTGAAAGGGTGATGTCCTAGGCCTCTAGACGAAGGGGACAGAAACTGTTTTGCAACGTTTTCTGTCTTACGCTGCGAAGTCCGCTACTATAACGAACTTTTTAGCGTTTTGGAAGCTTCTTTTCAAATTTATTTTTGAATCGAATCTTCCGGCATTTTGGTGGAGCTAAGCGGGATCGAACCGCTGACCTCTTGCATGCCATGCAAGCGCTCTCCCAGCTGAGCTATAGCCCCAAGTTACTGCTTTTTACCGCGTTTTCGCTTCGTGTTGCAGCGAAAACAAGAGTATAGGGGAAGTGTTCAGCGCTTGGCAATACCCTTTCGAAAAATTTTTTGCGCGGCCGGCATCACGCGGCCAGGCGGCGCAGAACGACATCGCGACCGAACAGTTCGAGCACGGCGTCGATGGACGGCGTCTGCAGTTGCCCCGCCACCAGCAGGCGCACCGGCATGGCCAGCTTGGGCATCTTCCAGCCGTGTGCGGCAAGGACGTCCTTGAAGGCCGCCCCGATCGCCTCGCGCTTCCACTCAGGCAATGCACCGAGCTTCTCTGCAAGGGCGGCAATGCCCGGGCGGACGTCGCCAGTGAGGTGCTGCGCAGCGAGTTCCGGATCGACGCTCAGGTCGGTGCGGTAGAACAGCAGCGCGGTCTGCGCAACTTCGCGCAGCGTGTTGGCGCGATCCTTCACCAAGGCAATGACGTCGGCCAACACCGGACCACCGTCGACCTTGCCACCGAGCTCTTCGATGAACGGCTTCACGAGGCCGGCCAGGCGCGCGTTGTCGGCCTGCTTGATGTAGTGGTTGTTCAGCCAGGCGAGCTTTTCGGGATTGTATTGAGCGGGCGATTTGCCGAGGTGCTCCAGGTCGAACCATTCGACGAACTGCTCGCGCGAGAAGATCTCGGCGTCGCCGTGGGCCCAGCCGAGACGGGCGAGGTAGTTGACGATGGCTTCCGGCAGGTAGCCCGCATCGCGGTAGCCGGTGACGCTCATGGCGCCATGGCGCTTGCTCATCTTCTCGCCCTGCTCGTTCAGCACGGTCGGCAGGTGCGCGTAGACGGGCGGCGTACCGCCCAGCGCACGCAGGATATTGATCTGGCGCGGGGTGTTGTTGACGTGGTCGTCGCCGCGGATGACGTGCGTGATCTGCATGTCCATGTCGTCCACGACCACGCAGAAGTTGTACGTGGGCGTGCCATCGGGGCGCGCGATGACGAGGTCGTCCAGCTCGTCGTTGGAGATCTCGATGCGGCCCTTGACGGCGTCATCCCAGACCACGCTGCCGCCGATCGGGTTCTTGAAGCGGATCACCGGCTGCACGCCTGCGGGCGGCGTCGGCAGAACCTTGCCGGGTTCCGGGCGCCACGTGCCGTCGTAGCGCGGCTTCTCACCGCGCGCGCGCTGCGCCTCGCGCAGGGCGTCGAGCTCTTCGGTGCTCATGTAGCACGGATAGGCCATGTCCTGCTCGACCATCTGCGCAATGACCTCGCGGTAGCGATCCATGCGCTGCATCTGGTAGAACGGGCCCTCGTCGATGTCCAGGCCGAGCCAGTCCATCGCTTCGAGGATCACGTCGACGGCTTCCTGCGTGGAGCGTTCCACGTCGGTATCTTCGATGCGGAGGATGAAATCGCCGCGCATCTTGCGGGCAAACGCCCACGGATACAGTGCCGAGCGGATGTTGCCGAGGTGAATGAAACCGGTGGGGCTGGGAGCGAAACGAGTGCGGACGCGCTGGGTCATAGGAATGGCTGAACGAAGAGGGCCACGCAGTCGGATGACAGGCGGCCCTGTAAAACGGAAATTATAGCAACCGCGCCCCGCGCAGCTGCCCGGCCCGCCGCCGAACTTTGGCACAATGGCGGCCGGCTGCAGCGCCCCTGACGCGACTGCGCCGATCTCTCACCGCCCTGACCGTCCCCATGCAACGCCGCTTATTCCTGGGCGCCACCGGCGCCTCCATGCTGTCCGCGTGCACCGTCACCGGCTTTTCCTCGGGCAAGACCGAAACACCGGTCACACCGCCGACGGCCGTGCTGCCGCCCACGGCACAACCCGCAACCGTGCCCGTACGCATCGGGCTGGCACTGGGCGGCGGCGCCGCGCGCGGCTTCGCGCACATCGGCGTCATCAAGATGCTCGAAGCGCAGGGCATCCAGATCGATTTTGTGACCGGCACCAGCGCCGGCAGCGTGGTCGCGGCGCTCTATGCGTCGGGCATGTCGGGGCTTGAGATGAACCGCATGGCGCTCAAGATGGACGAGGCCCTGATCGCCGACTGGGCGCTGCCGTTCGGCACCCGCTTCGGCGGATGGCTCAAGGGAGAAGCGCTGGAGAAGTACGTCAACCGCCTGGTCAAGCAGAAGGCCATCGAACAGATGCGCACGCCGCTGGGCATCGTTGCGACGGATCTGGCCAGCGGCAAGCCGATCCTCTTTCGGCGCGGCAATACCGGCCAGGCCGTACGCGCGTCGTGCAGCATCCCGGGCGTGTTTCAGCCCGTGACCATCGGCGGACGGCAATACGTGGACGGCGGGCTCGTCGCCCCGGTGCCCGTGACGTACGTCAAGCAGATGGGCGCAACGTTCGTGATCGCGGTGAACATCTCGGCGGACCCGTCCAGCCAGGCTGTATCCGGCCAGGCCAGCATGCTGCTGCAGACCACCGCCATCATGGGCCAGAGCATCAACAAGGCCGAACTCGCACAGGCGGATGTGGTGATCACTCCATCGCTGCCGTTCGTGAAAGGCAGCGACTTTGCCGCACGCAACGAGGCCATCCTCGCGGGCGAGCAAGCCGCGCAGGCCGCCATGCCGCTGCTGCGCGAAAAGCTGCACCTCACGCAGACGACCGCGGCCTCTCCGTCGTCGCCGCATTGAGCCCACCCGCGGCGGGCAACAAAAAAGACCGCCTCGGCGGTCTTTTTTCTTCGACACGTGCCAGATCAGCCACCGTACATGGCCAGCGGCTTGCCAGCGGCGTTCGGATCGATGCGCTTGAGCTGCTCGACAAAGTTGTCCGCACCATCCTTGATGGAGCTCGCGTTGCCATCGATACGGCGCGCACCGTTGTAGCGCGTCACCCAGTACGAGGCCGTCATGTCATCAACGCGGATCTTGCTGCCGGTGGACGGCGCATGCACGAACTTGTTGTCACCGATGTAGATGCCGACGTGCGAGAAGGTGTGGCGCATGGTGTTGAAGAACACCAGATCGCCGGGGCGCAACTCGGCCATGTCGACACTGGTGCCGACGCGGCTCATCTCAACAGCGCGGCGTGGCAGCAGGAAACCGAAGGTGTCGTTGAAGACGTAGCGGACAAAGCCGCTGCAGTCGAGGCCCGATTCAGGCGTGTTGCCGCCGAAGCGATAACGCAGGCCGATCATGCCCAGCGCGTTCATGACGACGTCGCCGGTTTTGCTCATCACGTTGGAGATGAGGCCGGGCTTGGCATCGGACTTGGCGTCGGCGTGAACTTCCGTGTCCTTGAAGACCGTATCAGCCTGTACTGCATTCGACACGATCACGCCGCAGCCGATCACAACCCCTACCGCCAGGCGCGCCATGGAATGAAGTACGAAGTGCTGCATTGGTTCTCCCTCGGAAACTCGTTATGGTCGGCCACACATACGCCAACCGAAATGAGAACAGTCCGAATCCTGTTAAAAACAATCTCGCAGGATGATAAAAGTGACACTTTGACTTGTCAAAGGTCGTTACAAATTTCCCTGAATCCATAGACGAATCAGGTACTTACACATGACTTTCGATGCGCATTCTTACAAATAGGACGCCCCAAAACTGCACCGCTTTTGGGAGCGGACGGCCGTCCTTACGGGTTATCCCGAGCAGGAATGAGTGACGCGGCGGCCATGAGTTTGCAGGTATACGGATGCGAAGGTGACGCCAGAACCGCCTCCGTGTCGCCCTCTTCGACCACTTTTCCGTCCTTCATCACGATCACGCGATGTGACATCGCCCGGATCACGGCCAGGTCATGGCTGATGAAGAGATACGACAAGTTGTACTTTTTCTGAAGGGCGGACAGCAGCGAAAGCACCTGCTGCTGGATGGAGACATCGAGTGCGGAAGTCGGCTCATCGAGCACCAGTACCTGCGGCTTGAGGATCAGCACACGCGCGATAGCAATGCGCTGGCGCTGGCCGCCCGAGAATTCGTGTGGATACCGCCCGAGCGCCGTGCGGTCCAGGCCGACTTCCCGCAGGGCTTCGATCACGCGATGCCGACGGTCGGCGGCGTTGATATGCGGCTGATGCAGCGCGAGGCCCTCCCCCACGATCTCCTCGATCGTCATGCGCGGCGACAGCGAGCCATACGGATCCTGGAACACGACCTGCATGCGTGCACGGACGGCGCGGCGTTCATCGCGCGAAATGCGCAGCACCGAGTTGCCGAGGAAACGCAGATCGCCGCCCTTCGGCGCCTGCAGCCCGAGCAGCGTCTGGGCAAGCGTGGTCTTGCCCGAGCCGGATTCGCCCACGATGCCAAGCGTCTCGCCTTCGCGCAGCTGCAGCGACACCGCATCGACCGCGGTAAATGGGTCGGAGCGGAACCACCCGGCAAAGCCCGGTCGATGGCGTTCGTACGTGACCGTGAGCCTGTCGGCTTCGAGCAGGACCGGGGCAAGCGGCACCAGGGGCAGCACGTCGCGTTGCGGGCGGCTCTCGAGCAGGCGCACCGTGTAGGGATGCTGGGGCGCGCTGAACACGTCGGCCGTATTGCCGCTCTCGACGAGCACGCCGCGCTCCATCACCCCGACGCGCTCGGCAAAGGCGCGCACCATGTTGAGGTCGTGCGTGATCAGCATGATCGCCATGCCGAACTCGGCTTGCAGTTCGCGCAGCAATTGCAGGATCTGCATGCGCACAGTGACGTCCAGCGCGGTGGTCGGTTCGTCGGCCAGCAGCAGCTTGGGCGAGCATGCCAGCGCCATGGCGATCATCGCGCGCTGGCGCTGCCCGCCCGAGAGCTGGTGCGGAAACGCGTCGAAGCGGCGTGGCGCCTCGGTAATCCCGGTGCGCTCGAGCAGCGCAATCGCGCGGGCCTTGGCAGCGCGCTTGTCCAGGCCTTCGTGCAGTTCCAGCGTTTCGACGATCTGGTTGCCGATCGTGTACAGGGGGTTGAGCGCCGTCATGGGCTCCTGGAAGACCATGGCGACGTCGGCGCCGCGCAGGCCGCGCATCTCGCGCTCGCTGGCGGCGAGCAGGTCTCGACCCTCGAACAGGATGCGCCCGCTGTAGTGCGCATCGGCCAGCAGCCGCATGATCGACAGGGCGGTAACGGACTTGCCCGAGCCGGATTCCCCAACCAAGGCAAACCGCTCGCCCGCCTGCAGGTCGAGCGAAACGTGCTTGACGGCCTCAGTCGTCTCGCCGTGCTCGGATTCGAAGCGCACGCACAGATCGTCCAGCCGCAGCAGCGGGCCGTCGTACCGCGGCGCGGGGGAGCGCAGATCAACGCGGCTCATTTCACCCCCGCCGGCTTTTGGCGCGCACGCAGGTGCGCGAATGACAGGCGCGTGTCGAACGCATCGCGCAGCGCGTCGCCCATGAACGTCAGCAGCACGAGGGTTAGCACGAGCACCACGAAGGTCGACAGCGAGATCCACCACGCATCGAGGTTGGCCTTGCCTTGGGCGAGCAGTTCGCCGAGGCTCGGCGTCGACGGTGGCACGCCCAGGCCGAGAAAATCAAGGCTCGTGAGGGCGAGGATGGCCGCGCTCATGCGGAACGGCAGAAAGGTGATCACCGGCGTGAGGCTGTTGGGCATGATGTGGCGCCACATGATCTGCCAGTTGGACAGGCCCATGGCCCGCGCCGCCTTCACATAGTCCAGCGAGCGGTTGCGATAGAACTCGGCGCGCACGTAGTCCGACAAGCTCATCCAGCCGAACAACGACAGCAGGATGATCAGCAGGCCGAGGCTCGGTGTGAAGATCGACGCGAAGATGATCAAGAGGTACAGCTCTGGCATCGAGCTCCAGATCTCGATCAGACGTTGCGACACCAGATCGAAGCGCCCACCGAAAAAGCCCATGAGGGCGCCGGTGAGCGTGCCGATCAGCACCCCGAGCAGCGTGAGCGCCAGCCCGAACAGCACCGAGACGCGAAAGCCATAGAGCAGCCGCGCAAACACGTCGCGCCCCCGGTCATCGGTGCCGAGCCAGTTTTCGGCCGACGGCGGCGCCGGATTGGGCTCCTTCGAGAAGTAGTTCAGCGTCTCGTACGAATACGGATTGGGCGGATAGATCGCGAAGCTGCCGGGCTCCTTGAACTTCTCGCGGATGTAAGGATCGAGGTAATCCGTGGGCGTGGGGAAATCTCCGCCGAACGCCGTTTCGGGGTACGTCTTCACGATCGGGAAGTACCACTTGCCGTGGTACCGCACGACCAGCGGCCGGTCATTCGAAATGGCCTCGGCCGCCAGGCTGAGCACGAAGAGCACGACAAAGATGACGAGGCTCCAGTAGCCCAGCCGATGCTGCTTGAAGCGCCGCCATGCACGCTTGAGCGGCGACGGCGAATGGCGCACCGCATGCGGCGCGGCGACGTTGGACGGATGTGCGGAGGTACGCGAATACTGGGTCATGATGCTCTGTCCGCCTAGCGCCCCACCGAGCCGAAATGGATGCGCGGATCGACAAGCACGTAGCAAACGTCCGAGATCAACCGCGCTGCCAGCCCGATCAGCGTAAACAGGTACAGCGTGCCGAGCACCACCGGATAGTCGCGCCGGACCACGGCCTCGTACGACAACAAGCCCATACCGTCGAGCGAGAACAGCTGTTCGATCAGCAGCGACCCCGTGAAGAACGCGCCGATGAACGCGGTCGGAAACCCGGTCACCAACGGCAGCAGTGCGTTGCGGAAAATGTGCTTCCACAGCACACGCCGCTCCGACAGGCCCTTGCTGCGCGCCGTCAGCACGTACTGCTTGCGGATCTCTTCGAGAAATGCGTTCTTCGTCAGCATGGTGATGACGGCAAAGCTGCCCACTACCGACGCCGTCACCGGCAGCGCGATGTGCCACAGGTAGTCCGTCACCTTGCCGAGCAGGCTCAGCTGATCCCAGTTGTCGGACGTGATGCCGCGGATCGGAAACCACTGGAAGAACGTGCCGCCGCCAAACAGCACCAGCAGCAGCACACCGAGCACGAACCCGGGGATGGCATAGCCGACCAGCACGACGATGCTGGTCACGAGGTCAAACCGGCTGCCCGCCCGGACCGCCTTCGCAATGCCGAGCGGCACCGCGATCAGGTAGGTGAGAAAGAAGGTCCACAGGCCGATCGATATCGATACCGGCAGCTTGGATTTGATCAACTCCCACACGCTGCGGTGCTGGAAGTAGCTCTCGCCCAGGTCGAATCGCGCAAAGCGCCCGAGCATCAGGAAGTAACGCTCCACGGGGCTCTTGTCGAAGCCGTACAGCGCCCGGATTTCCTTGATCTTCTCGGCGTCCACGCCACGCCGGCCGCGATAATCGAACGCGCCGCCGCCGCTGGCCTCGCTGCCGCCGCCGCGCGCTTTCATCTCCATCATCATCTGCTCGACGGGGCCGCCGGGCACGAACTGGATCACCACGAATGTGAGCGTGATCACCCCGATCAACGTCGGGATCAAAAGCAGCAGCCGTTTGATCAGGTAGGCAAACATGGCGTCACCGATGGGGTGATTGGGAGGCTTCCGGCTTGCGCCACCAGGCCGTCAGCACCCAGGTTTCCGCCGAGTAGTAGTACGGCAGGCGCTCCGGATACATCAGGTTCTTGTTGTAGGCCACGCGGTGCGATGCCGAATACCAGTGCGGAATCACATAAGACCCATGCATCAGCACACGGTCGAGCGCGCGCGAGGCGATGACGAGTTCGTCGCGAGTCTGTGCGCGCAGCACGTCGTCGATCAAGGCATCCACCGCCGGCGATTTGAGGCCGATCACGTTGTCGGAGCCTTGCTCGTCCGCCGCCGCGGAACCGAACCGGTCCTTCAGCTCATTGCCCGGGCTCTGTGAGTCGGGAAAGCGCAGCGAGATCATGTCGAAATCGAACTCTTCGAGCCGCTTCTGGTAGAGGGCAAAGTCGGTCATGCGCTGGTTGACCTGGATGCCGAGCTTTTCGAGATTGCGCGCGTAGGCTGCCATCACGCGGCTCATGGCGCCACCGTCGTCCAGCATCTCGAAGACGAAGGGCTCGCCCTTGGCGTTGCGCAACGCGCCGTCGGTATATGTCCAGCCCGCCTGGGCCAGCAGGCGGCGCGCCTGGCGCAGGTTGTCGCGCAATGAGCGTGGGGGGTCGGTGGAGGGCGGCGGCGAGAGCACGCCAAACACCTCGGGTTCGAGCTTGCTGCGCAGCGGTTCCAGCAGTGCGAGCTCGCCCTTGCCGGGCATGCCCGTGATCGAATCCGAGGCCGCGAGCTCGCTGTTGGCGAAGTAGCTGTCCAGCCGTCGATATGCGCCGTAGAACAGCTGCCGGTTGAGCCACTCGAAGTCGAGCGCAAGCCCTAGCGCCTGGCGCACCCGCAGATCCTGGAATAGCGGCCGACGCAGGTTCATCACGAACCCCTGCATGCCGGCGCCATTGCGGTGCGGGAACTCGCTCTTGATCAGCTCGCCGTTGCGGAACTTCACGCCGACGTAGCTCTTGGCCCAGTTCTTGGCACGGTATTCGACCATGGCGTCGTATTCACCGGCCTTGAACGCTTCGAGGCGGGCGGTCTCGTCCTTGTACAGCTTGTACTGGATGCGCTCGAAGTTGAACGAGCCGCGACGTACGTTCAGGTCGCGGCCCCAGTAGTTCGGGTTGCGCCGGAATGTGATGCCGCGCGACGGATCGAATCGCTCGATCACGTACGGCCCGCTTGCAATGGGGTCCTGGAAGGTCAGCTTGTCGAACGGGACATCCTTGCCGCCATCCGGGTCCTCCGCCTTGCCGCTGCCCTTGCCCCATTTGGGCGAGAACACCGGCAAGCCGCCTACGATGAGCGGCAGCTCCTTGTTCTTGCGCTTGAACTCATAGCGGATGGTGGCGGCATCGACGACCGTCACCTTCGATACGTCGGCCGTCATGCTGCGGTAGGCGGGGCTCGCGCCCTTGCCCATCAACATGTCGTAGGAGTACTTGACGTCGGACGCGCGTACCGGGTCGCCGTTGGAGAACCGCGCCTTCGGGTTGAGATGGAACGTCACCGACAGCTCGTCCGGCGCGACGTTGACGTCGTCGGCGAGCAGGCCATAGCCGCTGGCCGTCTCGTCCCAGCTTGAAATGAGCAGGCTTTCGAACACCAGCTGGTTCAGGCCCGGCGCGGACGTCCCCTTGATCGTGAACGGATTGAACTTGTCAAAACTCGTGCGCCGGTCGGGGTTACCCAGCAGCAGCATCCCGCCAATGGGTGCCTTCGGATTCAGATAGGCGAAGTTCGAAAAGCCGGCCGGATATTTCAGGTCGCCGTATTCCGCATAACCGTGTGCCGCCCAGGTTGGCGCCGCGCATGTGGCCGCCAGCAGGCAAGCCAGTGCCATCCATCGTGTGTGTGCCGCAGCGCGCACGCTCATTGCGCCCCTTGCCCCCGTTGTCCTTGCATGCGTTGATCCGATTGATCGGTGTGTAAAACAGTGTTTTGGACGATTCTAACGCCCTGCCGAGGCAATCCCGTCAAATCGGCCGGCAGGATCGTCCCGCATTGACAAGGCGGGCACAGCGTATGCACTACCGCGCAAAAGCGCAGCGGTACGGAGCTTTCCGGTATGATCGCGCCGACCCAATCACGTCGCGCCCGCAATCACGCCCGCTCCATGCCGCCGTGGCGTATCGGCGCGACGTTGCCCCACATCTGCACGGAGAAACCATGGGATTCCTCGCTGGCAAGCGCATTCTGATCACCGGCCTTCTGTCCAACCGCTCGATCGCCTACGGCATCGCCAACGCCTGCAAGCGCGAAGGCGCCGAACTGGCCTTCACCTACGTCGGTGAGCGCTTCAAAGACCGCATTACCGAATTCGCCAACGAGTTCGGCAGCAAACTGGTGTACGACTGCGACGTCGGTAGCGACGAGCAGATCGCCAAGGTGTTCGAAGACCTCGGCAAGCACTGGGGCCACTTTGACGGCCTCGTACATTCGATCGGCTTTGCGCCGCGCGAAGCGATTGCCGGCGACTTCCTCGACGGCCTGTCGCGTGAGTCGTTCCGTATCGCGCACGACATCTCGGCGTACAGCTTTCCGGCGCTGGCCAAGGCCGCACTGCCGATGCTGTCGCCCAATGCGTCTCTGCTCGCCCTGACCTACCTGGGCGCCGAGCGCGTGGTCCCGAACTACAACACGATGGGGCTGGCAAAGGCATCGCTGGAGGCCGGCGTGCGCTATCTGGCCAATTCTCTGGGGCCGAAGGGCATCCGCGCCAACGGCATTTCGGCCGGCCCGATCAAGACGCTCGCGGCGTCTGGCATCAAGGATTTCGGCAAGCTGCTCAAGTACATGGAAGACGTCGCACCGCTGCGCCGCAACGTCACCATTGAAGAAGTCGGCAACGTGGCCGCTTTCCTGCTCTCCGATCTGTCCAGCGGCGTGACGGGCGAGATCACCTACGTCGACTGCGGCTTCAACGTGACCGCCGGTGTGCCGGAGAGCGTCGGCCAGGGCTGACGCTGAACGGGCGTGCGGCCCACCTCCGTGTCACCGCACGTGAACGCACGAGCCAACGGGACCCAATCGGGTCCCGTTTTTCGTGGATGGCGACAGCCCTCTCCCGTACATAGCCGCACGTCCTCCGGGGCCAAGCCCCTCTCCCCTCTGCCCTCTGCCATCCGCGCAACGTCACCACGTCTCCCAACCGGGCAAATCGCTCCTGATACCGGAGGCGCTCGGCATGACCCATCGCACTGCGCTGCCGCCAGGCTCCGTTGCTCACGTATCGCGGTGGGTATGGGCAACGCTGAACGCGGCTGTCACCCGCCCGTGCAAACGTCGCCCACTGCATGCAGCCCCGGCGTCATGCCCTGCCTCGTGCCAAGCAGGAAACGGCCGGCGAATATGGTGGCTTGCTCGTAGGGCGCGCGCCAAAAAGAAAACCCCGGAAGACCGCGATCTTCCGGGGTTGTTCCGCCATTGCTGGCGGAGACGGAGGGATTCGAACCCTCGATCCAGGTTTTGGCCCGGATGCTCCCTTAGCAGGGGAGTGCCTTCGACCTCTCGGCCACGTCTCCCAAACTGTCCGTCGCACGAAGGAGCCCGCGCGACGAAGCGCGTATTCTAGCCACTTCACCCCACCCGGTCAACGACAACTGCATGACAGCGGTGGGGAGCAGCAGCTCCGGGTCGCCACCCGGCAATGCTCAGGCGATTACGCCTGGTCCAGCTCGAACGCCTTGTGCAGCGCGCGCACGGCCAACTCCATGTACTTCTCGTCGATCAGCACCGAGATCTTGATCTCCGAAGTCGAGATCATCTGGATGTTGATGCCCTCTTCCGACAGCGTGCGGAACATCTTGCTGGCGATGCCCACGTGCGAGCGCATGCCCACGCCCACCACCGACACCTTCGACACCTTCGGGTCGCCGGACACGCTCGCCGCGCCAATGTGGCCTTTCACGCTGTCGTTCAGGATCGCCAGGGCGCGCTGGTATTCGCCGCGCGGCACGGTGAAGGTGAAGTCCGTCTTGCCTTCCACCGACTGGTTCTGGATGATCATGTCGACGTCGATGTTGGCGTCGGCGACCGGACCCAGGATTTGATAAGCGATGCCGGGCTTGTCCGGCACACCGATCACGGTGATCTTGGCTTCGTCGCGGGCAAAGGCGATGCCGGAAATGGCGGCGGCTTCCATGTTCGAATCTTCCTCAAAAGTAATCAGCGTGCCCGAGTTCATCTCGACGTCGAGCGGCATCAGCGGGTCGGTCAGCGACGACAGCACGCGCGTCTTCACGCGGTACTTGCCGGCAAACTCCACCGAGCGAATCTGCAGCACCTTCGAGCCCAGGCTGGCCATTTCCAGCATCTCCTCGAAGGTGATCTTGTCCAGCCGGCGAGCGTCGTCCACCACGCGCGGATCAGTGGTGTAGACACCGTCGACGTCGGTGTAGATCAGGCATTCCTCGGCTTCGAGCGCGGCGGCGACCGCCACGGCGGAGGTGTCCGAGCCACCGCGGCCGAGGGTGGTGATGTGGCCTTCGCTGTCGATGCCCTGGAAGCCGGTGATGACGACCACGCGGCCGGCATCGAGATCGGCGCGCACGCGCTGGTCGTCGATCGACTGGATGCGGGCCTTGGTGTAGGCCGAGTCGGTCCTGACCGGCACTTGCCAGCCGGTATAGCTGCGGGCGTCAATGCCTTCGGCATGCAGCGCGATGGCCAGCAGGCCCACGCTCACCTGCTCGCCCGTGGAGGCAATCATGTCCAGTTCACGCGGGTCGGGCTGGGCCGAAATCTCTTTGGCCAGACCCAGCAGGCGGTTGGTTTCGCCGGACATGGCCGACGGAACGACCACGATCTGGTGACCGGCACGATGCCATTTGGCAACGCGCTTGGCGACGTTCTTGATGCGTTCAACTGAACCCATCGAGGTGCCGCCGTATTTGTGAACGATGAGAGCCATCTTGGGAAGATCGAGAGGAGGCGGTGCGGTGCAAAAGCTTTTGAAAATACAGCAAACTGCATTGATCGGCAAGCAAATCGCGCGAAGCGATGTGTCCTATCCCCCACGTAGGCCTGCCGGCAGCCAGGCAATGTCCCACGCGGCACCCCGCTCCACGAGCGAGCGGTCGATGCCCAGACCCGCGGCGAAGACCAGCGTGTCGCCCGCGTACAGCAGCGGCAGCTTCGCCCGCTGCCAGGCGGGGATTCCCGCTTCCTGATAGGCCTGCTTCAGGGCGCGCGTAGGGCCGCCTGTGCGCAGCACGATGCGCTCGCCCCCTCGGCGCGGCACGAGTGAGAGCGGTCCCCGCAACGCGTGCGTCGGAATGCCGTTCGACACGGGCGAGAAAACGAGCACCCCCTTCCACGCCGCCACATCGACACGCTGCTCGGTACGCCGCGTCCCATCAAAGGGGATGACCTCGCCGGCAGCCTGTCGCGCGGGATCGGCCTCGGCGCGTTCCATCCATGCCATCCCGCGGTAGCGCCTGACGCAGCGCCCGGCCGGCAGGTTGACGCACAGCGCGCCATCCTGGCGGGCCTCGACCAGTTGTGTGCGCAGATCGTCCAGCCGGCGCGCGGACAGAGCCCGCATGCCTTCCGACCCGAGCCACAGCCGCAGGGCCGCACGCTGGCGCGCGCGCGACAGCGCGGCCAGTCCTGCGATGCTGAGACCGTTCGCGGAAACGATCTGCGCGAGATCCGCCCGTGCGACTTCATCGACGAGCTCAGCCGCATGCGCGAGGTGCGCCGCGCTGCGCGCCAGTGCTTCGCGATACCCGGGAAAATGCGCGGCCATTCCCTTGAGCAGCGGCCGCAATGCATTGCGCGCGTAGCGCGTGTCATCGTTCGAGGGGTCGTCAACCCAAGTCAGCGAACGCGCGTGTGCATAGCGCTCGATCTCGCTGCGCGGCACATCGATCCAGGGGCGCAACAGCGGGAATGCGCCGGGGCGCACCATCGGCATGGCGGCGAGCCCGTCCAGGCCCGCACCGCGCATCAGCTGCAGCAGGACGGTTTCCGCCTGATCGTCCAGGTGGTGCGCCGTCAACAGAAGCGACGCGCCGGTCTCGGTGCAAAGCGTTTCCAATGCGGCATAGCGGGCCTCGCGCGCGGCTTCCTCGACGCCCTGTCCTGCACTGGCGCAGACATGGACGCGGCGCGCGTGGAACTCGACGGCGACGGCTTCGGCCATGCGGGAACAGGCGCGCTCCCAGGCGTGGGCATCGGCCTGCAGGCCGTGATTGACATGCAGCGCAACGAGCCGTACGTGCGCCCCTGCATCGCGCCACGCCGCGCACGCGTGCAGCAGCGCGGCGGAATCGCGCCCGCCCGACAGCGCAATGGCCACGGTCGGCACGCCGCCAGAAACGACAAAGGCCGCACACGCGGCAACGCGTTGTGCGACCTTGTCGACCAGCAGCGCAGACGAATCAGCGACCGTCGGTTTCCTTGAACTTGCCATAGGCCATCAGCCGTTCGTGGCGACGCGCCTGCAGTTCCGACGTCTTCATGCCCTGGAACTGGCGCAGCGACTCGGCCAGCGCGCGCTTGAGCATGGCGGCCATGGCCTTCGGATCGCGGTGGGCGCCACCCAGCGGCTCGTTGACGATCTTGTCGATCAGGCCCAGCGCCTTCAGGCGGTGCGCGGTCAGGCCCAGTGCCTCGGCGGCTTCGGGCGCCTTCTCGGCCGTCTTCCACAAGATCGACGCGCAGCCTTCCGGCGAGATCACGGCGTACGTCGCGAACTGCAGCATCAGGACCGCGTCGCCCATGGCGATGGCCAGCGCCCCGCCCGAGCCGCCCTCGCCGATGATGGTGGCGATCAGCGGCACCTTCAGGCCGGCCATCACGAACAGGTTGTGACCGATGGCTTCGGATTGGCCGCGCTCTTCTGCATCGATACCCGGGAAGGCGCCCGGCGTATCGACGAAGGTGAAGATCGGCAGGCCGAACTTGTCGGCCAGTTCCATCAGGCGCTTGGCCTTGCGATAGCCCTCGGGCTTGGACATGCCGAAGTTGCGCAGCGCGCGCTCCTTCGTGTCGCGGCCCTTCTGGTGGCCGATGACCATGCAAGCCTGGCCGTTGAAGCGCGCCAGACCGCCCACGATGGATAGGTCGTCCGCAAACGTGCGGTCGCCGTGCAACTCGTGGAAGTCGGTGAAGATCTCGCGGACGTAGTCCAGCGTGTAAGGACGCTGCGGGTGCCGGGCGATCTGTGCGACCTGCCAGGGCGTCAGGTTGGCGTACAGATCCTTGGTGAGCTGCTGGCTCTTTGCGGCCAGGCGGGAGATTTCTTCAGAAATATCGACAGCGGAATCGTCTTGAACGAAACGAAGTTCTTCGATCTTCGCCTCAAGTTCTGCGATCGGCTGCTCGAACTCCAGGAAGGTTGTTTTCATGGATCTTCTGAAAGGCTCTTGAAGGCGCGCATTCTACCGGATTTTGGCCGCCCGGCGATGCGCGCCGTTTCATTGAAGTTGACAGCTCAATACGTGGTGGCCGTATCGAGGCTGCGCCACATGTACCACGTCGCCACGGTGCGCCACGGCTCCCAGTTGGCGGCCACTTCGCGCGCCTCACTGCGAGTGACGGGTTCGCCACTGAAATAGTTCTGTGAGATCGCGTTGATCAGCCCGATGTCGTCCAGCGGGAGCACGTTCGGGCGCATCAGGTTGAACATGAGGAACATCTCGGCTGTCCAGCGGCCGATGCCGCGAATCTGGGTCAGCTCGGCGATGACGTCCTCGTCGTCCATCTCCGCCCACTTGGCCACGTGCACCGTACCGTTGCGGAAGTGCTCGGCCAGATCGAGGATGTACTCGGCCTTGCGCTTGGACAAGCCGCAGGCCGCGAGTTTCTCCTGCCCGGCCCGCAGGAACTGTGCAGGCACGAGTTTCGGGCACGCCATCACCACGCGCTCCCACACCGATTGCGCCGCCTTGACTGAAATCTGCTGGCCCACGATCGATCGGGCAAGCGTGACGAATGGATCGCCGCGCGATGCGAGGTGCGCCGGCCCGTACGTCGGGATGATCTTGCGCAGGATGCGGTCGCGCTTCATCAGGTCGGCGCACGCCTCTTGCCAGTACGCGGGTGGGCCCGACAGCACGACCTCGGCCGGCACGGGCACGGTTTCGTTGGTCGCGAGGGTTTCCGGCAGCGGCACCTTGGTTGCAGCGCGCTTGGCAGGACCGGCCTGCGTCACCTTGCCGGCCTTGATGGTCGTGCTTTTGGCGGCAACCGTCTTGCTCGGCGCGCCGTCGATCTTCTTGGCGGAGGCCTTCCGGGGGGCCGCCGTTTTCACGGCAGGCGCCTTCCTGGCGGCCGTGCCGCGCCCTGCGCTGGCTTTCTTGGCCACCGCGTTCATGCGCGTCTCCACTCGGTCACGCCGCCCGGCTTGTCTTCCAGGACGATGCCCGCGGCCAGCAGATCGGCGCGGATCGCGTCGGCGCGGGCAAAGTCTCGTGCGGCCTTGGCGGCGCGGCGCTCTTCGATGCGGGCTTCGACTTCAGCCGCATCCAGGCCATCGGCCGACACGCCGCCTTGCAGGAACGCGTGCGGATCGCGCCCCAGCAAACCCATCACGCCGGCCAGCGCCGCCAACTGAGTGGCCAGCTCAGGGGAGCGCGTCTTGTTGACTTCGCTCGCCAGCTCAAACAGCACCGACACCGCGACCGGCGTGTTGAAGTCATCGTTCATGGCCTCGCGGAAACGCTTGCCGTGCGGCTCGTTCCAGTCGGGCTGCGCATTGGCCGATGCGGGCACGTCCTTGAGCGCTGTATACAAGCGCGTCAATGCGTGACGGGCGTCGTCAAGGTGTGCATCGCTGTAGTTCAGATCGCTGCGATAGTGCGAGCGCAGGATGAAGAAGCGCACCACTTCCGCGTCGTACACCTTCAGCACATCGCGGATGGTGAAGAAGTTGCCCAGCGATTTCGACATCTTCTCGTCATTCACGCGCACGAAGCCGTTGTGCATCCACGTGTTGACGAAGGGCTTGCCGGTCGCGCCCTCGGACTGGGCGATCTCGTTTTCGTGGTGGGGAAACTGCAAGTCGGCGCCGCCACCGTGCAGGTCGAAATGTTCCCCGAGCAGCTCGCAGCTCATCGCCGAGCACTCGATATGCCAGCCGGGGCGGCCCTCGCCCCATGGCGAAGCCCAGCGCGATTCGGCCGGCTCGTCGGCCTTGGCGGACTTCCACAGGACGAAGTCGAGCGGATCCTGCTTGGCATCGTTGGCCGCAACCCGTTCGCCGGCGCGCAGGTCTTCGAGCGACTTGCCCGACAGCTTGCCGTAGCCGGGGAACTTGCGCACGGCGTAGTTCACGTCGCCGTCGGCGGCCTGGTAGGCAAGGCCATTCTGCTGCAGCTTGCCGATCATGCTCAGCATCTGCGGCACGTATTGCGTCGCGCGCGGCTCATGATCGGGGCGCTGCACGCCGAGCGCATCGGCGTCTTCGTGCATCGCCTCGATGAAGCGCGTGGTGAGCGCGCGCATCGTCTCGCCGTTTTCCACCGCGCGCCTGATGATCTTGTCGTCGATGTCGGTGATGTTGCGCACGTAGGTCACCTCGTAACCCGATGCACGCAACCACCGCTGCACCATGTCGAACACCACCATGACCCGCGCATGCCCGACGTGACAGTAGTCGTACACCGTCATCCCGCACACGTACATGCGCACGCGGCCAGGCTCGATGGGGACGAACGTCTGTTTCTCACGCGCAAGCGTGTTGTAGATCTTGAGTGATTCCATGAAGCGGTGTCGGGAGATTCAGCGCGCCGCGCATGCGAGATGCGCCGATGCAGGCGGACCAAATTGGAGGCAGTCGGCGCCGGTACAGCGCCCGAAAAACTAGCGGCATATCTTACCGGAACTGCGCCGACGAGTCGGGCGGCCGGCGCGCCGGCTTGCTCCCCGTCAAGCACCTTTCCCGATGCGCATGGCCGCTGCTGCGCACAAAGACGGTTTGTTAGAATGCGGCGGAGTATAACGGAACCGATTCTCATGAACAGTACGCTGCGTCTGCACGGTGCAACCCTGTGCGCTGCAACCCTGGCCTGCCTGCTTGCCGTGTCAGCCACGCCGGCCATCGCCCAGACCGCCGGCATTGCACTGCCGGCAGACCTGACGCCGAGCAACCAGCAACCGCCGCAGGTCGCACGCCAGAAGCGCATCGATGATGAACTCGCCGGCAAGCGATACGCCGAGGCGCTGGCCGAGTTGGACAAGGATGTCGCGGCGCAACCGCGCAACGCGCAGGCCCGTTTCCAGCGTGGCGTGGCGCTTGCCGGCCTCGGCCGCAGCGACGATGCCATCGTGGCATTCAGCCAGATGACGCAGGACTTCCCTGAACTGCCCGAGCCGTACATCAACCTGGCGGCGCTGTATGCCGAACGCGGCGAGCTGCTGCGTGCGCGGGACAGCCTCATCATGGCGAGCCGCGTGGCGCCCGAGAATGCGCTGGCGCAATCGAACCTCGGCGATATTTACGTCCGTCTGGCCGCCCAGTCATACCAGAACGCGATCAAGCTGAACCCGAAGAACGCCAACGCACGTGCACGCCTGGATGCGCTGCCCGACCTCCCGGGCGTGCATCCCGCTGCAGAGCCCGCTGCCGCGCTGCCCGCCGCAAGCGGCGTCACCGGCAAACCGGCCAAGCGTCATTGAGGCGCGCGGCCATTCTCCTTTCCGATCCTTCCCTCTCGATCATGCTTCGTATTCGCTCTCTCTTTGCCGGGCTGGTGTGTGCGCTGGCCGTGTCCGCGGCTGCGGCAGCCGCGCCCGCGCCGCGCGTCCAGTTCAAGACGTCGATGGGCAACTTCACCGTGGAGGTCTATCCGGACAAAGCCCCCAAGACGGTCGCCAACTTCCTGCAGTACGTGAAGGATGGTTTCTACAAGGGCACGATCTTCCATCGCGTGATGGACGGTTTCATGATCCAGGGCGGCGGCTTCACGCCCGACATGAAGCAGAAGGACACCCGCCCGCCCGTCGAGATCGAATCGAAGAACGGCCTGAAGAACGACAAGTACACGATCGCCATGGCCCGCACCATGGATCCGAACTCCGCCACCGCTCAGTTCTACGTGAACGTGGTCGACAACAACATGCTGAACTACCCTGGTCAGGACGGTTACGGCTATACCGTCTTCGGCAAGGTGGTCGAGGGCACCGACACCATCGACAAGATCAAGGCCGTGGAAACCACGACCCGGTTCCCCCACCAGAATGTGCCCGTGAAGCCGATCGTCATCGAATCGGCCACCGTCGTCTCCAAGTAACGCTTTGCTCACCGAAGGAAACATCATGACCACTGTCAAGCTGCACACCAACCACGGCGACATCACGCTCGCCCTGGACGCCGAAAAGGCGCCCAAGACCGTCGCCAACTTCGTGAGCTACGTCAAGGACGGCCACTACAACAACACGGTGTTCCACCGCGTCATCAAGGGCTTCATGATCCAGGGCGGCGGCTTCGAACCGGGCAACGACATGAAACAGAAGCCGACCAAGGCCCCGATCGAGAACGAAGCCAACAACGGCCTGAAGAACGAGCGCGGCGCCATTGCCATGGCACGCACCAATGATCCGCACTCGGCCACGGCCCAGTTCTTCATCAACACGGTCGACAACGACTTCCTGAACCACACCTCGCCGACGCCGCAAGGCTGGGGCTACGCCGTCTTCGGCAAGGTGACCGAAGGCATGGACGTGGTCGACAAGATTCGTGCCGTGCGCACCGGCAACCGCGGCTTCCACCAGGACGTGCCGATGGAAGACGTGATCATCGAAAGCGCCGAAGTCATCGAATGATCGACGCAGCGCACGCCTCCACGGCATCCGCGCTGAAGACACCGGTCCGGGTTTCCGGGCCGGTGTTTTTTATTTCGGATCTGCACCTGACGGCCAGCATGCCCGCCACCGCCGCCGCGTTCGAGCGCTTCATGCGCACGCGCGCACGCGAAGCACGCACGCTGGTCATACTGGGCGATTTCTTCGAGTACTGGGTCGGCGATGAAGAACTCGTCGACCCGTTCCACCAGCACATCGCCAGCCTGCTCGCCGAGCTGGCGAACGCCGGCACGCGCGTGCTGTTCATGCACGGCAATCGCGATTTCCTGCTCGGCGAGCGCTTCCTGGCGGCCGCACATGCCACGCTGCTGGGCGACCCGAGCGTTCTGGAAGTCGATGGCGAGCGCATCGCACTCGCCCATGGCGATGCGCTGTGCACCCGTGACGCGGCCTACATGCGCTTTCGCCGCTGGACGCGCAGGCGCTGGGTGCAACGGATCTTCCTGGCGATGCCGCTGCGCTGGCGGCTGAGGATCGCGCAGAAGATGCGCGCGGAGAGCGAAGCCGGCCGTGCCATGTCCGCCAACGTGGCAGGCGAACCACGCGCCGCCGCAATGATGGGCGACGTCGCGCCCGAAGCCGTCGATACGCTGTTCAAGGCCGCCGGCACCGCCACGCTGATCCACGGCCACACGCACCGCCCGCAGCTGCATCATGAACCGGCCGGCAGGCGCTGGGTGCTCTCCGATTGGGATTTCGATGCGCCGCAGCCGCGCGGCAGCTTCCTCAAATTCGACAAAGGCGCATGGACCGTCGAGCCGGTGACGGCGTCATGACCGTCACCGCCCGGCCCTACTTCAGCATCCGCTTCAGCTCGCTCGCATCGAACGGATCGTTCGGCGAGTTCTCGAGGTGCGCGCCCAGGCGGTCGAGTGCAGACAGGATCGACTCGATGCGCTCCTGCTGGAGCGCGCTGTGGTCGATCAACCGCTTGAGCGCCAGCGACACCGGATCATCGGCATCCGGCGTGATCCCGTAGGCCGAGAACTCCTGCTTGAGCGCCGGCTGGGCCTCCTTGGGCGTATCGCGCTCGACGATGCGTGCCGGAATGCCCACGGCCGTGGCGCCCGGCGGCACCGGCTTGAGCACCACCGCATTGGAGCCAACCCGCGCGCCGTCCCCGATGACGAAGCCGCCGAGCACCTTGGCGCCAGCACTCACCACCACGCCCTTGCCGAGCGTCGGATGCCGCTTGGCGCCCTTGTACAGGGAGGTGCCGCCCAGCGTGACGCCCTGGTAGATCGTGCAATCGTCGCCAATGTCGGCCGTCTCGCCGATCACCACGCCCATGCCGTGATCGATGAACACGCGCCGGCCGATCGTCGCGCCAGGGTGGATCTCGATGCCGGTCAGAAAACGCCCGAGGTGCGAAAGCCACCGCCCCAGCCACTTGAAACCGCCGTTCCAACACGCATGCGCGACCCGATGGACGATGACGGCGTGCAGACCCGGATAGCAGGTCAGCACTTCCCAGCGACTGCGCGCGGCGGGGTCTCGCTCCATGATGGCGCGGATATCTTCGCGAATGCGTGTGAACATCTTGGTCGTGTGTGGATCGTTATGAAACTGCCGCGCATCGGTGTGCGCTGGGGGCAGTGTAAGGCATCCCTTACCGCGCGATGGCAAGGGTTTTAGCCCGACGGACAGACGCAGCGCGCCGCCGTGCAGGCGGCGATCAGGACGATCAGCGACAGTCGTCGGCTGCGCCCGTGGGCGGCGTGGCCGCATCGCCGCGGCGGCCCAGCATGCGCTTGGCGATCCCGCGCAGGATGTTGACCTCCTCGGTCTCCAGCTGGGTGCGGGCAAACAGACGCCGCAGGCGCGGCATCAGCTTCTTCGGCTGTGCGGGGTCGAGAAAGCCGATCTCGACGAGGCCGCGCTCGAGGTGCTCGAACATGCCGTCGATCTGCTCGGCGGTAGCCGGCTCGCCGACAAAGCCGACGCCCTCGACGCGCGTGTCGCCCGTGCCGGTGTCGGCCAGCAGCGCCATGCGCACCTCGTACGCGATCAACTGCACCGCCTGCGACAGGTTCAGCGAGGCATAGGCCGGGTTGGCAGGAATGTGCGTGACGACATGGCAGCGCTCCACCACCTCGTTTGGCAGGCCGAAGCGCTCGTTGCCAAAGACGAAGGCAACCGTCGTGTCCGGCGCGGCCAGCAAGGCGGCCACCTCGTCCGCGGCAGCGCGCGGGCCGATGCGGCGCGGGCCGAATTCACGCGGGCGCGCGGTCAGGGCGATGGTGAGCGAAGCCCCGGCCAGCGCTTCACCAATGTCCTCGACGACGCGCGCATTAGCAAGCACGTCGTCGGCGCCGCTTGCCATGGCAACGGCATCGGCATGCGAGGTGGCGTCGGCTTGGCGCGGGCGCACGAGCACGAAGCTGCCCGCATCGGCGAATCCCATCGTCTTGAGCGCACGTGCCGTCGAGCCGACATTGCCGGGGTGGCTCGTCTCCACCAGCACGAAACGGCAGCGGGCTGCGCGCTGGCGCAACGTTTCCGGGTCGGCGAGTGTGGGGTTCGGTGCGGTTTCCGGGGCGACGGAGGCGGGGTTCATATACAATACGGCCACTCTTTTGACGGCGGGCAGGATCGCGAGATTGGCCCGCCGCTCGTTCTTCTACAATTCGCTGTGTTGTTTCGCCTGCCGCCAAGGCGCGCCAGGCGCGGAGATCCGTCATGCATCCGATGCTCAATATCGCCGTCCGGGCTGCCCGCAAGGCCGGCACCATCATCAACCGCGCGTCCTTCGACGTCGATAGCCTGCGCGCCGAGCGCAAACAGCACAACGATTTCGTCACCGAAGTCGATCGCGCGGCCGAAGCCGCGATCATCGAAGTCATCAAGACAGCCTACCCCGATCACGCGATTCTAGCGGAAGAGTCAGGCCAGTCCTGGGCCGACGGCGAGACCGCCAGCGAAAACGTCTGGGTGATCGACCCGCTGGACGGCACCACCAACTTCATCCACGGCTTTCCGCAATACGGCGTGTCGATCGCGTTGATGCAGCGCGGCGTGGTCACGCAGGCCGTGGTGTATGACCCGACGCGCGACGAACTCTTCACCGCGTCCAAGGGCGCCGGCGCGTTCCTGAACAACCGCCGGATCCGCGTCACGCGCCGCGACAAGCTGGCCGACTGCCTGATCGGCACCGGCTTCCCGTATCGCGACATGGAGGGCCTGTACGACTACACGCGCCTGTTCGCCACCATGACGGAAAGCTGCAAGGGCCTGCGCCGCCCCGGCGCCGCCGCCCTGGACCTCGCATACGTGGCCTGCGGCCGCCTCGACGGCTTCTTCGAGCAGGGCCTGAGCAAGTGGGACATGGCCGCCGGCTCGCTGCTGGTCACGGAATCGGGCGGGCTGGTCGGCAACTACAGCGGTGAATCGGGCTACCTCGACCAGGGCGAAATCCTGGCCGGCAACCCGAAGGCCTTTGTGCAGATGATCAAGATCACGGCGCCGTTCTCGCGGGCGAAGGCTGAGGCCTGATCGCACGGCCATCCCTGCAGGCAGAAAAAACCCGCCCTCGCGCGGGTTTTTTCTTTCCGGCTGGAGACCGTGCGCGGCACACCGCCGGCCGAGCTTGACGATGACAAACCCACAGCGTGTGCGCGGGTTTTGCGCTGCTCGACCGTCGTTCACAATGAGTGTCCTCTTTGTGCGACGCCTTGCCATGAACACTGTCCTCGACCTGCGCCACGTTCCGTCGGAGCCCATCGGCCTATTGCAGCCACATCGACGAAAGCCGGGCCACGCCCACACTGGGGCAACCCGTGCCTCGCAACACACCGGCAAAGCGATGACCTGCCGGGCCGACCGCGCGGAGGCCGCATGACGCTGCCCCGCCCCATCCGCATCGAGACCCTCCTCATCGGCCGCGCCGTCGACTACACCCGCCCCGGCTCGCGCAGCGCCATCGACAAACGCCCGGTAGCCGATGCCGTGCAGATAGGCATCAACGGCATCACCGGCGATGAGCAAGGCGACCTGCGCGTGCACGGTGGCCCGGACAAGGCGATCCACCATTACCCATTCGATCATTACGCGGCTTGGCAGGCAGACCTGGGGGCCCGGCCGCTGCTGGCGCAAGCCGGCGCCTTTGGCGAAAACTTCAGCACGATGGGTGTGACCGAGGCCGACGTCTGCGTGGGAGACCGGCTGCGCGCCGGCAACGTGGTGCTGGAGGTCTCGCAGCTGCGCCAGCCGTGCTGGAAGCTCAACGACCGTTTCGACACGCGCGACATGGCGCGCCGCGTGCAGCACACCGGCCGCACCGGCTGGTACTACCGCGTGCTGGAAGGCGGCACGCTGCGCGCGGGCGACACCCTGGAATGGCTCGAGCGCCCGTGGCCGCAGTGGCCGCTGGCGCGGGTGCTGGACGTGCTCTATCGCAACATGCTCGACCATGCTGCGTTGACCGACATGCTGGCGCTACCGCTCACGCCATCGTGGCGCAAGCTGGTGGAAGGCCGACTCGCGCGCGGCGAAGTCGAGAGCTGGGCCAAGCGGATCGATGGCCCAGCGGCCGGTTAGAACGTTTCCCAGTCGGAATCGTCTCCGGCGGCGACCAGGGGCTTCGCCTTGGTGAGACTGGCCGGCACCACCGGCGGCGCCGGTTTGTCTGCCGACGCGGCGACCGGCTTGTCGGCTGCCTTGCGCAGCACGGGCGCCTTGCGCGGAGTGAGCCGGGCCTTGGCAGCCTCGGCGCTCGGTTTGGCCGGTTCGCGTTGCGTCTTCGACCCATCCTGAACGGCCGGTGCCGCTGCGGGCGCGACGGCCATCGGTTCGGCCTTCGCTGGCGCCAGCGGTGCCGCACGCAGGGCGTCTGCATTCAGGCGGAACTGCGCGACGATCTGCGTGAGGCTCGCCGCCTGTTCTTCGAGCGACTGCGCGGCCGCCGCGGCCTGCTCGACCAATGCTGCGTTCTGTTGCGTGGCGTCATCGAGCTGCGTGACCGCGTGGCTGACTTCTTCAATGCCGGAGCGCTGCTCCTGGCTCGCGGCCGTGATCTCGCCCACGATATCGGTCACGCGCTTCACGCTCGCAACGATTTCACGCATGGTCGTGCCGGCTTCTTCCACCAGCGCGCTGCCAGCCTCCACGTTGCCGACCGAATCGTCGATGAGCGCCTTGATCTCCTTGGCCGCTGCCGCGCTGCGCTGGGCGAGGCTGCGCACCTCGCCGGCCACCACGGCAAAGCCGCGGCCCTGCTCGCCCGCGCGCGCCGCTTCCACAGCGGCGTTCAATGCGAGGATGTTGGTCTGGAACGCAATGCCATCGATCACTCCGATGATGTCGACGATCTTGCGCGACGAGGCGTTGATCGAGCCCATCGTCTCCACCACGCGCGTCACCACCTCGCCACCGCGCAACGCCACGTCGGAGGCCGACGCGGCGAGCTGGTTGGCTTGCTGCGCGTTGTCGGCGTTCTGTTGCACGGTCGACATCAGCTCTTCCATGGCCGACGCGGTTTCTTCGAGCGAACTGGCCTGCTGCTCGGTGCGCGAAGACAGATCCAGGTTGCCGCTGGCAATCTCGCGCGTGGCCGTGCCGATGGTTTCCGACGCGCCCTTGATGCGCCCGATGGTCTGCACCAGCGCGCCGCGCATGCGGCTCATGGCGTAAAGGAGGCTGTGCTGGTCATCCGGACGCGTGGCGATTTCCACGGTCAGGTCGCCCGCTGCAATGCGGTTGGCCACGTCTGCGGCATAAGCGGGATCGCCGCCCAGGGTGCGCTGCAGGCTGCGGTTGGCCACGCCCGCCAGCAGCACCAGCACCACGGCCACCGCCGCCAGCAGGCCGCCGGTCTGATACAGCGAGCGCATGAAGGCCGCATTGATGTCGTCGATGTACGCGCCGGTCGAAACGATCCAGTCCCACGGTTCATACCGCAGCACGTAGGCGAGCTTCGGCACCGGTTCCGTGCCGCCCACGCGCGGCCACACGTAACGCGTGAAGCCGCCATCCGGCTGCTTGGCCGCGTTGGTCATGTCGACGTAGATCGCGTTGCCCTGCGAATCCTTGAAATCGCTGCGCTTCTGCCCGATCAGGTTGGCCGCCACCGGGTGCATGACCACCACTTCCTGCGAGTTCGTGATCGTGAAGTAGCCGTCCTTGTCATAGCGCAGCGCCTTGAAGCGCTCCAGCGCCTGCTTCTGTGCCTCGTCCTTGGTCAGGGTGCCGGCACGTGCCAGGTCGTCGTACTGCTTGACGAGGTTGACGGCCTGCGTGGTGACGCTCACCAGGTTGTTCTTGCGCTCTTCCATGCGGATCGCGCGTGCCTGCCAGGCGTTGAATACCGAGATCAGCGTCAGCGCGATCAGGCTGAATACCAGCGGCAGCCAAAGCTTTTGGCGGAAGCTGAGCTTGTTCATTCCAGACTCTCCGGATACGGAGCACGCGCGGCATGTGCGGGCGGGCTCTTCCATGGGTTGAGGGTTCCAGAAGGACTAACGGCACGGCTGGCGCAGTTCTTGAGCGATTCCGGCGCGAGCGGCCCCACCCGCAGGTGAGCGATGACGCGTCCGGCACGCTGCAAAAGCCCGTCGCCCACCTGTGCAACAATTGCGCGATTCCAGATTCAACCCCCGGCGCGCGACCGCCCGATCGCACGCCGCGCCTCCGTCTTTATTTGCACCGCATGGCTGAACACCCCGCTCCGGCTCTGGAGATCGACCCGAAATACGGCCCCTTCGACAAGCACACCCCGATGATGCAGCAGTACCTGCGTCTGAAGGCTGGGCACCCGAACACGCTGGTCTTCTACCGCATGGGCGACTTCTACGAGCTCTTCTTTGAAGACGCCGAAAAAGCCGCCCGCCTGCTCGATATCACGCTCACCGCGCGCGGCAGCTCCAACGGCATGCCGATCCGCATGGCCGGCGTGCCGTTCCACGCTGTCGAGCAGTACCTGGCCAAGCTGGTCAAGCTCGGCGAGTCGGTTGCCATCTGCGAACAGATCGGCGACCCGGCCACCACCAAGGGCCCGGTCGAGCGCAAGGTCGTACGCGTCGTCACGCCCGGCACACTGACGGATGCGGCGTTGCTCTCCGACAAGGTCAACAACCACCTGCTCGCCATTGCGCACGTGCCGGGCAAGCGCGGTGCCGCGCCGCTGATAGGCCTGGCATGGCTGAACCTCGTCGGCGGCGAGCTGCGCGTGATGGAGTGCAGCCCCGACCAGCTCGAACGCGAGCTCGAACGCATCCGCCCCGCTGAAGTGCTGGCCGATGACGCCACGCTCAACACCATCCAGTACGACGCCGCCCGCACGCGCCTGCCCGACTGGCACTTCGACGTGGACGCCGGCGCGCGCCGCCTGCGCGAGCAGCTGGGCGTGACCAGCCTCGTCGCGTTCGGTGCGGAAACGTTGACCGCCGCGCTCGCCGCCGCCGGTGCGCTGCTGAACTACGCGGCGGCCACGCAGGGCCAGTCGCTGCGCCATGTCATCGGCCTGACGGTCGAGCACGAAAGCGAGTTCATCGGCCTGGACACCGCCACGCGCCGCAACCTGGAGCTGACGGAGACGTTGCGTGGGCAGGAGTCACCCACGCTGTTCTCACTGCTCGATACCTGCTCGACCAGCATGGGCAGCCGCCTGCTGCGGCACTGGCTGCATCACCCGCTGCGCGAACGGGCGGTGCCGCAGGCGCGCCAGCAGGCCATCGAGGTGCTGCTCGGCAGCGACTGGCGGACGCTGCGTGCGACGCTGCGCACGCTGTCGGACGTGGAGCGCATCACCGGGCGGCTGGCGCTGCTCTCTGCGCGCCCGCGCGACCTGTCTTCGCTGCGCGATACGCTTGCCCGCCTGCCCGAGATTCGCGAAGCACTGCCGCAAAGCGATGCCGCCCCGCTGCTAGCGGAATTGCGCGCCGCCCTGGCCGTGCCCGAAGACGCCCATGCGCTGCTCCAGCGCGCCGTGATGGCCGAACCGGCCGCGATGGTGCGCGACGGTGGCGTCATCGCACGCGGCTACGACGCCGACCTGGACGAGTTGCGCGACATCTCCGAAAACTGCGGCCAGTTCCTCGTCGACTTGGAAGCCCGCGAGCGCGAGCGCACCGGCATCGCGAACCTGCGTGTCGAATACAACCGCGTGCACGGCTTCTACATCGAAGTCACCAACGGCCAGGCCGACAAGGTGCCCGACGACTACCGCCGCCGCCAGACGCTCAAGAATGCCGAGCGCTACATCACGCCCGAGCTGAAGGCGTTTGAAGACAAGGCCCTCTCCGCGCAGGACCGCGCGCTCTCGCGTGAGAAGCTGCTCTACGAAGAGCTGCTCCAGAAGCTGCTGCCGCACCTGGCCGAGTTCAAGCGCATTGCCGCGGCGCTGGCGCAGGCCGACGTGCTGGCCACGCTGGCCGAACGGGCGCACGCGTTGTCGTGGTCCCGTCCGACGCTCACGGATGTTCCGGGCATCGAACTCACGCGCGCCCGCCATCCCGTGGTCGAGCAGCAGGTCGAACAGTTCGTCGCAAACGACTGTGTGCTGCAGGACACGCGCAAGCTGCTGCTGATTACCGGCCCGAACATGGGCGGTAAATCGACCTTCATGCGGCAAACCGCGCTGGTCGTGCTGCTCGCCTACGTGGGCGCCTTCGTGCCGGCCGAAGCGGCCACCATCGGTCCGATCGACCGCATCTTCACGCGCATCGGCGCCGCAGACGACCTCGCCGGGGGGCGCTCGACCTTCATGGTGGAGATGACCGAAGCGGCCGCCATCCTGCACCGCGCGACGCCCAACAGCCTGGTGCTGATGGACGAGATCGGCCGCGGCACCAGCACGTTCGACGGCCTGGCGCTCGCATGGGCGATTGCGCGACATCTGCTGTCGCACAATCGCAGTCACACGCTGTTCGCGACGCACTACTTCGAGCTGACGCAACTGCCGCAGGAGTTTGCCCAGGCGGCCAACGTCCACCTGTCGGCGGTGGAACATGGCGATGGCATCGTCTTCCTGCATGCGGTGCAGGAAGGACCGGCCAGCCAGAGCTACGGTCTGCAGGTTGCGCAGCTGGCTGGCGTGCCGCAGGCGGTCATCCGCGCGGCGCGCAAGCGGCTGGCCTGGCTCGAGCAGCATTCGGCCGACACGGGCGCCACCCCGCAACTGGATCTGTTCGCCCTCGCCGAGTGCCCGGACGATGAAGACGACGCGGCATCCACCGAGGCGCCCGACACTGCCCTGGCCGAAGCACTCGCCGGCCTCGACCCTGACGACATGACGCCGCGCGAGGCGCTCGATGCGCTGTACCGGCTCAAGGCGCTCGCCGGATCTGGGGCCGGATGATGCAGCCCCGCCCGGCTCTTCGTCGCTGCATCGGCGCTGCCCTGGCGGCAGTCATGCTGCTTTGGGCGCCGGTTCAGGCCGCGCCCGGCAGGCAAGCAAAAGCGCCGGGCGGGTTCAGCTTTGCCGTCATCGGCAACGTGCCGGAACGCCCGGAAGACGTTGCGCCCGCGCGCGCCTTGCTTGACGCCGTCGATGCCGAGCACCCGGCCTTCGTCGTGCACCTGGGCAACCTCAAGGGCCGTGATGAATCATGCGCGGACGAGCTCCTCGAAGCGCGCCACGAACTGCTCGACAGCCTGATTTCGCCCGTCGTCTATATTCCGGGCGACCACGATTGGAGCGATTGCCAGCGCGCTGCCGCCGGCCGCTTTGACCCGCTCGAACGTCTGCTGCGCCTGCGCGAGCTGTTCTACCCCGACGACAACGCGCTCGGCCAGCGCACGATGGCCGTCATGCGCCAGTCCGATCAGGCCAAGTTTCGCAGCTACCGCGAGAACGCCCGATGGATCGTCGACCGTGTGCTGTTCGTCACCCTCAACGTGCCGGGCGACAACAACAACTACAAGACGGCCGGCGGCCGGAACGGCGAATACGAAGACCGGCTCGAAGCGAATCGGCAATGGCTGGCCCGTGCGTTCTCGCTGGCGCACCAGCGCAAGATGGAAGGCATCGTGATCATGATGCAAGCCGATCCGCTGTTCGAAGACGGCTGGGAACATCGCCGTGCTCCGAACCTGCTGGATGGCCTGCTGCGGCGCTCGCACGACGGATATCTCGCGCTCAAGCGCCAACTGCGCACGCTCACGCGCGACTATGACGGCGCGGTACTCATCATCCATGGGGCCAGCCAGACGCTGCTGCTCGATCGCCCACTCAAGGACGATGAAGGCCGGCCCGATCCGCACGTCATGCGCGCGCGGACTTACGGCTCCCCGGTGCTTGACCAGTGGCTGGAGGTGTCCGTCACGCCGGGCCGGACACCGCTCTTCCACGTGCGCGGACGCCGCGTCGAGGGCGCGCCGCCGTCGCAGACCGCGCAATAGAAAACGGGAGCCGAAGCTCCCGTTCTCGTATCGGACCGATGACGATCAGTGCAGCGTGTGCGGCTTGTCGTCGTCTTCGTCTTCGTCGACGACTTCCAGGCCGTGGTCACCGTGCACGTGGCCGTGCTCGATCTCTTCCGCCGTGGCCTCGCGCACATCGGTCACCTTCAGCTCGAAGCGCAGCGCCATGCCTGCGAGCGGATGATTACCGTCGAGCACGACCTTGTCTTCCGCCACATCGGTGACGGTGTAGACAATGGCGTCTTCCTCGTCTCCGTCTTCGGGCACGCCCTCGAACTGCATGCCAACCTCGAGGGGCTCGGGAAAACGGTCACGCGGCTCGATCTTGATCAGCTCCTGATCGTATTCGCCGAACGCATCGTCCGGCTCGAGCTGCAGCTTGGTCTCGAAGCCTTGCTCATGGCCGTCCAGCGCTTCCTCGATCTTGGGGAACGTGCCATCATAGCCGCCGTGCAAATACACCATCGGCTCATCGGATTCCTCGATGACGTTGCCCTGCGCGTCGGACAGTTTGTAAGCCACCGACACCACCGTATTCTTCGCGATTTTCAATTGCGCACTCCATGAACGAAGTCCCATTATACGCTGCGGATGGCGGCGTCCAACCTGCCCTGGCCGCAGCGCACCCGGCACGGCTGCTCGGCGGCCTGTCGCCACGCGATTTCATGCGCACGCACTGGCAGAAAAAGCCACTGCTGATCCGCCAGGCGCTCTCCGCCGAAGAGATGCGCTCACTGCACTTTCCGCTCTCGCCCGAGCGGCTGCTGGCCCTGGCGCAGCGCCCGGATGTGGAATCCCGGCTGATCGCGCAATCCCGCGGGCGGTGGTCGTTCAATCACGGCCCATTCGACGAGCGCCCGCTGCCCTCACGCAAGACGCGCAACTGGTCGGTGCTGGTGCAAGGCGTGAACCTCGTGGAGCCCGCGGTCGAAGCACTGATGCGGCGCTTTCGTTTCATCCCGGATGCGCGGCTCGACGATGTGATGATCAGCTTTGCCACCGACGGCGGCGGCGTCGGCCCGCATTTCGATTCGTACGATGTGTTCCTGCTGCAGGCGCATGGCAAGCGCCGCTGGCGCATTTCGGCCCAGGACGACCTGTCCCTCGTGCCCGATCTGCCGCTGAAGATCCTCGCGAACTTCCAGCCGGAGGAAGAGTTCGTGCTGGAGCCGGGCGACATGCTGTACCTGCCTCCGCACTACGCCCACGACGGCGTGGCAGAAGGCGACTGCATGACGTACTCGATCGGCTTCCGCTCGCCGTCGTATCGCGAGCTGGCGGGCCACTTCCTGGGCTTCCTCTCGCAGACGCTCGAGGACGATCCGAAATTCGACGGCCGCTACGCCGATCCGGACCAGAAGCCCACGGACCGCCCGGGCGAGCTGCCCGCCGCCATGGTCAAGGCGCTCGCGCAAAAGCTCAATGCGCTGCGCTGGACGCCCGAGCTGGTCGGCGAGTTCCTGGGGGCGTATCTCACCGAGCCGAAGGATCACGTGGAGTTCGTCACGCAACCCCGCTTGCCGCTTGCCCGCTTTGCCGCCCGCGCGCGCAAGGAAGGCATCGTCCTCGACGCTCGCACGCAGGCGTTGTACGACAGCCAGCGGTTCTGGATCAACGGCGATACGTTCGAGCCTCCGGGTACGCTGCTTGCGTGGCTTGCCGCGTTGGCAGATGCCCGCGGTGCAAGCGCTGCGTCGGTGGATGCGGCGGCTGATCTGCCGGACCTCATGGACACCCTGCACGCGTGGTACGAGGAAGGCTGGCTCAGACTTGCAGACCCAGCCCGGCGTTCATTCCGCGGCTGAAACACATCGTTACAAAAGTGGCGGAATCGAGCGTGCGTCCCGCCCCACTCAGCTACACAGGGTAGGTAAAGGCCGCTATAATCCGACGCTAGCTTGCAGCCAAGCAGCTCTTGTGCACTCTGGCTGCCAGCGCAGAAGAAGGTGTCGTACCAGAGCGATAATTACCGGTAATTATTCATCGCCCTTTCTGTTGTTCGCTTTCCATATTCAGTTTAAGGATCGAAAAAATGAAAAAGTCTCTCCTGATCGCCTCGCTGATGGCTGCTGTGGCTCTGGCTGCTTGCGGTAAGAAGGAAGAAGCTGCTGCTCCGGCAGCTGCTCCTGAAGCTTCGGCTCCGGCCGCCGCTGCTCCGGAAGCCTCGGCTCCCGCCGCTGCTGCTCCGGCTGCTTCGGATGCCGCAGCTGCTCCGGCCGCTTCGGACGCTGCTGCCTCGGCTCCGGCTGCCGACGCTTCGGCCCCGGCCGCCAAGCAATAATCGCGTTTCTCGCGAGACAAAAAAGCCGACCTCGGGTCGGCTTTTTTCATGGGCGCATGACCGGGCAAACACCGCCCTGCCCGACCGCCAATCAAAGTTGTTTCTGATTCTTACAAGGCTGCCAGCGACGCGCTCAAACGCTGTGCCATGGCAAGCCCTCTTCCTGGTCCGCAATAGGCACCGCCTCCACCCCGATACCCAACGGGACCGCTATGGCCTCGGCGGCGAGCTGCGGCGTGTTGTTCTGCCTGGACAGATGTGCCGCCACAACCGTATGCAGCGCGGCATGGTGTACGCGGGTCAGGATCGCCGCGGCAATGTCGTTCGCCAGGTGACCGAAATCCCCACCGATACGGCGCTTCAGTGACCACGGGTAGGGCGAGTTCTCGAGCATCTCACGATCATGATTGCATTCGAGCACAAGTGCGTGCATGCCTTCCAGATGCGAACACAGGTACTCGGTCGACATGCCAGCATCGGTCAGCACGCCCAGACGCCGCGCACCATCGCTGAAGACGAACTGCAGTGGCTCGCGCGCATCGTGCGGCACCGTGTACGGCAGGATCTGCAGATCGCCGATGCCGAAGACGTCGTCGGCACGACAGAACCGCACGGCTGCACGATCGGCACCGCGCAGTTTCTCGGTCGCGCGATACGTACCGTGGCTGGTCCAGACAGGGATATCGAACTTGGCGGCGAACGCATACGCGCTGCCGACGTGGTCGCTATGCTCGTGGGTGACGAGAATGGCGTTGAGGGATTCCGCCGTGCAACCGAGCCGTTCGAGCCGGCGCACGGTTTCGCGGATACCAAAGCCGCAGTCGAGCAGGATGCGCGTGCAGGTCGTGCCATCGCTGGATTCGACCAGCAGCGCATTCCCCTCGCTGCCGCTGCCGAGGCTGGCGAATCTCAGTGTCATCGCCCACCCAGGCAGCTGTACTGCATGATGCCGATCAGCGCAGTTGTTCGTCGAGCAGCGACAGGATGCGCTTGCCGATGTCGCCCGTCTGCGCCGAGCCGTCGTCGTTCTGCACGGTCACGGTCGATGAATTGCCGCCGTCCTTGACCACCACGCGATAGCGCTTGGCACGCTTGAGGTCTTCGATCTTCGTGCCCGAGAACAGGCGAGAGAAGAAGCCCGGCGCATTCGCTTCCGCCTTGGTGTCGGCGTAGCGGACGAAGTACACGCCTTGCGAGCGGTCGCGGTCATCCACGGTGAAGTTCACGCGGTCGAGCGCCAAGCCCACGGTGCGCCAGGCGCGGTCGAAGGGTTCCGGCACCTGCAGAGCGGGCTGGCCATTCGATTGCGTCAGCAGCGACGGGCCTGCGGTGCGCGCAGCCTGGACGCCCTCGGTCGCCTTCGCACCCTGTTCCACCGGATGCGCGGCCTGCGTCTGCGCGAGCTTCTGCTGCGCGGCTTCCTTGCTTGCGCCCAGTCGCTGCATCAGGCGCGAGAGGAATTCGGCCTCCAGCTCGGGATCGGCAGGACGCGGCGTCCACACGGTCTGGTCCTTGGCCGAGCCGACCAGCTGTTCTTGCGCGCCGCGGTGCGAGATGTAGACCTCGACCGTGCCGTTCGGGCCTTTCTCGATGCGGGTGCGGAACTTGTCGCGCTCGCCCGTCGAGTACAGGCCGTCGAACACCTTGCCAACGGTGCGACGGATGATGTCCTGCGGAATCTTCGCGCGGTTCTCGGCCCAGTCGGTTTCCATGATGCCGGTCTCGGGCGAATCAATCACCAGCAGAAAACCGAGTTCTTGCCAGAACGTGCGCAGCTGCGGCCAGAGGGCGTCGGGCGTGGTCTTCACGACGAGCCAGCGCTGGTTGCCGTCGCGCTCGATGCGCATGTCGGACACGGAGGGGAGCACGTTGTCGGCACCCGAGCCCGGCGCCGTCACCTTCGGTGCCGTCGACGTGTAGGCCGACAGCGTAGTCGTGCCCGTGTCCGGTGCGGCGTAGCGGCGATCTGACTGGATGCTGGTCAGGTCGGGCGGGACTTCGAGCGTCGGCCCCTTCTTGGCCTGCGATTTGTAGTCGATGCGGTCCGGCTGCATCACCTCATTGACGGTATCGCAACCGGAAATCATGGCAACCGACAGCGCGGCCAGCAACAGGTGAGCAGACGTCGCCACAGCCCCGCGACGGGTTTGGTGCAGTTTCATTGACTTGCGATCCTTCGGATGAGAACGATGGCCTTAAGTGCCCAGACTGGGCCTTGAAACATCAGGAGAGCA
Source organism: Ralstonia sp. RL (assembly GCF_001683835.1). Classification (NCBI taxonomy): domain Bacteria; kingdom Pseudomonadati; phylum Pseudomonadota; class Betaproteobacteria; order Burkholderiales; family Burkholderiaceae; genus Ralstonia; species Ralstonia sp. RL. Next base: position 34,526 of record NZ_LWRX01000041.1, read on the forward strand.
GTCCTGCATCCTTGAGGGATGCGCGTACCACCTCGTGATACTGGGGTGCCAGCGGCGTCAACGGCAGGCGGATGCCACCTTCCATCTTGCCCATGGCCTGGAGCGCCCACTTGACAGGAATCGGGTTCGATTCGACAAACAGGTTCTTGTGCACCGACAGCAGCTGCATGTGGATGCGGCGAGCCGTTTCCACGTCGCCGCGCATGGCAGCGGCGCACAGTTCGTGCATGGCGCGCGGCGCCACATTGGCCGTCACCGAAATGTTGCCGTGACCGCCCAGCAGCATCAGCGCGATGGCGGTCGGATCATCCCCGCTGTAAATCTTGAACGAGGTCGGCGCGCCCTTGATGAGTTGCGCGGCGCGGTCGATGTTGCCGGTCGCTTCCTTCACGCCGATGATGCCCGGCACTTCGGCCAGGCGCAGCATCGTTTCGACCGTCATATCGGCCACGGTGCGGCCCGGCACGTTGTACAGAATGACCGGCAGATCGACCGACTCGGCCACCTTGCGGAAGTGCAAATACATGCCTTCCTGCGTCGGCTTGTTGTAGTACGGCACGACCTGCAGGGAGGCATCGGCGCCCACCTGCTTCGCGTAGGCCGTCAGCTCGACGGCCTCGGTGGTGGAGTTGCCGCCGGTGCCGGCAATGATCGGGATACGCTTGTTCGCCTGCTCGACCGCCACCCGGATCAGCTCACGGTGCTCTTCCACCGACACGGTCGGCGATTCACCACTCGTGCCGACGATCACGATGCCGTCGGTGCCCTCGGCGATGTGCCAGTCGATCAACTTGCGCAACGACGGGAAATCAAGGCTGCCGTCCTCGTGCATGGGCGTGACGATGGCGACGAGACTGCCGGAAATCTGGGTCATGGTTTCGAAAGCAGACAAAAGCGTGAACGTAAACAGTCGGATTGTACCGGATCGTCAGAACGGATTCGCCACATCTGAGACCCGTCAGGAGACGGGTAAGGCCCTGCCCTCAGCAAGTTCAAAGTGCGTAGCGCACGGCCGTCACGCCGCCAGGCTCGCGCACCGCGCAAATGCGCTGTACATAAGCGTTTTTTGGCGACGCGACAAACCCGTCTTCGTAGGCAATCACGCGCAGCCGGCCCCGTACGGCGTCGAGCAGCTCCCCCGGCGCCAGCAGGAATGCCGGATTGGACGGCTTGCCCACGGTTTCGTTTCCGACGGCGAACGTTTCATAGATAAGGCGTCCGCCCGGGGCGACGGCCGCGAGCAGTTGCGGCCACAACGGCCGGTGCAGATAGTTCGTGACGACGACGGCGTCGAACACCGCACCGGCTGACAACGGCCAGGGGCCACCCTCGATATCGGCAACGAGCGTCGTGGCGACGCCGGAAAGCCCGGAGAGCGCCGTTGCATCCCGGTCGATGCCCGTCACGCGCAGAGCGCGGGCGGCCAGCCACCGGACATGCCGGCCGCTGCCGCAGGCAACATCCAGCACCGATGCACCGGCCGGCAACCCGGCCGCCCATCGCACCACCCAGGGCGACGGCGCGGCAAGCGTGTGCAGGTCGGTCACGACTGGCAGCATCTGCGGCGTATCAGCTGTAGGCCAGGCCCATCGCCTCGCGCACCTCGCGCATGGTCTCCTGCGTGACCTTGCGCGCGTTGTCGCAGCCGTCAGCGATGATGGCGCGCAGCAACGACGGGTCGTCCATGTACTTCTGGGCACGCTCGAGCATCGGCTGCTGCTCGCGCAGGATGCCTTCGATCACCGGCTGCTTGCACTCCAGACAACCGATGCCGGCGCTGCGGCAGCCCTTCTGCACCCATTCCTTGGTGTCCGCATCGGAATAGACCTGGTGCAACTGCCACACGGGGCACTTGTCCGGGTCGCCCGGGTCGGTGCGGCGCACGCGGGCCGGATCGGTCGGCATGGTGCGGACCTTCTTCTCGACGGATTCCTTGTCCTCGCGCATGCGGATCGTGTTGCCGTACGACTTCGACATCTTCTGGCCATCAAGACCGGGCATGCGCGAGGCCTCGGTCAGCAGCACCTGCGGCTCGGGCAGGATGATCTTGCGGGCGCCTTCTAGGTAGCCGAACAGGCGTTCGCGGTCGCCCATCGAGAGGCTCTGGGATTCAGCCAGCAATGCGCGGGCCTGCTCCAGGGCTTCGTCTTCGCCGCGCTCCTGGTAGGCGGTGCGCAGTTCCAGATACAGCTTCGCGCGCTTGCCGCCGAGTTTCTTGGCGGCTTCGAGCGCCTTCTCTTCGAAGCCGGGCTCGCGGCCGTACAGGTAGTTGAAGCGGCGGGCGACTTCGCGTGTCATCTCGACGTGCGGCACCTGGTCTTCGCCCACCGGCACGAAGCCGGCGCGGTAGATCAGGATGTCGGCTGCCTGCAGCAACGGGTAGCCGAGGAAGCCGTACGTGGAGAGGTCCTTCTCCTTGAGCTTCTCGATCTGATCCTTGTACGTCGGCACGCGTTCGAGCCAGCCCAGCGGCGTGCCCATCGAGAGCAGCAGGAACAGTTCGGCGTGCTCGGGCACACGGCTCTGGATGAACAGCGTGGCCTGCGTCGGATCGACGCCGGCGGCCAGCCAGTCGATCAGCATTTCCCACACAGATTCCTCGATCACCTCGGGCGACTCGTAGTGCGTGGTCAGCGCATGCCAGTCGGCGACGAAGAAGAAGCACGGGTATTCGGCCTGCAGCCGGACCCAGTTTTTCAGCACGCCGTGGTAGTGGCCCAGGTGCAGGGCACCGGTCGGACGCATGCCAGAGAGAACGCGTTCAGGAAACATGTGGGGAATGGAGTTGAAGACTCAGGAAAACAGCATCTGCAGCGGGCTCAGAATCCACTGCAGCAATTGAAGCAGCAGCGCCATGATCGGGCGCATCCAGACATTGGTGATGACGTTCGACAGGATCAGCGCCATCACGATAAAAAAGCCGAACGGCTCGATGCGGGCCAGCACCATCGCCGCGCGCGGCGGCAGCAGCGCAGCGAGCACGCGCCCGCCGTCGAGCGGCGGCAGCGGAAACATGTTGAACGCCGCCATCACCATGTTGACGAGGATACCGGCGCGGGCCATGCCAGTCAGGAACGGCTCGGTGACGCCACCTACGACGAGCGCCACCGCCAGCACGCCCCAGAGAATCGCCTGGACGAAGTTGGTGGCGGGCCCGGCCAACGCCACCCACATGCCGTTCCAGCGCGGATCACGCAGGCGATCGAAACGCACCGGCACAGGCTTCGCATAACCGAACACGAACGCGCCGCTCGTGGCGAAATACAGCAGCAGCGGCATCGCAACGGTGCCGATCGGGTCGACATGCCGCAGCGGGTTGAGACTGATGCGGCCCATGACAAAGGCGGTGTCGTCGCCGAAATGCTTGGCAACGTAACCATGCGCGGCCTCATGCAGCGTGATGGCAAGCAGGACGGGGATCGCGTAAACCGCGATGTTCTGGATCAGCGTGGGGTCCATAAGCCGGCTATTGTAGCAAGCGCGCGCCACAGCACGCCGGCCAGGTATGGCATCGACTACAGGCCAACGCGGGCCGCATCGCCGCGGCCCTTGCGAACGAGTTCCGGCTCGCCGCTGGTCAGGTCGATGACGGTGGTGGGCTCCGCCGGAGCCGGCCCGCCATCGATGACGAGTTCCAACTGCTTCTCCAGCCGCGCGCGAATGGCTTCCGCTTCGTTCAGCGGCACGTCGTCACCAGGCAGCTGCAGCGTGGCCGAGAGCAGCGGCTCGCCCAGCTCGGTCATCAATGCCAGCGGAATCGGGTGCTCCGGCACACGCAGGCCGATTGTCTTGCGCGACGGATGCGATAGCCGGCGCGGCACTTCCTTGGTCGCTTCGAGCAGGAACACGAACGGCCCCGGCGTGGCCGCCTTCAGCACGCGGTATTGCTTGTTGTCGACGCGCGCAAACGTGGCCAGCTCGGAGAGGTCGCGGCACATCAGCGTCAGGTGGTGCTTTTCGTCGATGCCGCGCACGCGGCGCAGGCGCTCCACCGCGGCCTTGTCGTCCAGGTGGCAGGCGAGCGCGTAGCATGAATCGGTCGGCAGAGCGACCAGGCCGCCGGCGCGGATGATCTCGGCTGCCTGGCGGATGAGCCGGCCTTGCGGCGTGACGGGGTGAATCTGGAAAAACTGGGACATGCTCGGCCGGCGCTCAACTCATCCACCGGTGCCAGACCGGCGTGAGGTTGTCGGGCAGCGGCGGCAGCCCGCCGAGCTCGACACGCCCCTCTCCCGGGCCGTGGAAGTCCGAGCCTCGCGAGGCCAGCAGCCCGTAGCGGCGTGCGACGTCTGCGTACAGCGCGTATTGGTCAGGCGTGTGGCTGCCGGTCACCACCTCGACGCCCTCGCCGCCCAGTTCCTTGAACTCATCGAACAGCGCGTTGTGTTCGACGAGCGACAGACTGTAGCGCCCCGGGTGCGCCATCACCGCGACGCCACCGGCGCCCTTGATCCAGCCGATGGCTTCTGCCAGACGCGCCCACCGGTGAGGCACATAGCCCGGCTTGCCATCGCCGAGGTAGCGCTCGAACACCTCGGAAATGTCGCGGCAATGGCCTTGCTCGACCAGGAAGCGTGCGAAGTGCGTGCGCGAGACCATGTCCGGATTGCCGGCATGGCGCAGCGCGCCTTCGTAGGCCCCCTCGATACCAAGCTTGGCGAGCGCTGCAGCGATGTCTTCGGCGCGCGCGCAGCGGCCCGAGCGCGTGCGTTCCAGGCCTTGCACCAGTGCGGCGTTCTCCGGGTCGATGCCCAGACCAACGATATGCAGCGTGCGCCCCGCCCACGTGACGGAGATCTCCACACCGGCCAGATACGCCATGCCGAGCGACGTCGCGGCTTCACGCGCGGCGGCCTGGCCTCCCACCTCATCGTGGTCGGTCAGCGCCCAAAGCGTCACACCGTGGGCGGCGGCGCGCGCGGCCACTTCGTGCGGCAAAAGCGCGCCGTCGGACACTGTGGAATGACAGTGCAGGTCGGCGTTGCGGGCGGAGGCGGCGGAGAGATTCGACATTCCGCCATTTTACTGCTGCGGCGCGAGATCGGGGCGGGTACCCTGCCGCCGCGCGCGCTTGGGAAGACCCGACTGCCCGTGCCGGTGTTCGCGGCGCGCCGCTGGCTGCGCGCTATAGTGGCCGCATCGCTTTATCCACGTGCTTGCCATGACTTCCGCCGCCCGCCCCACCGACTCGACCTCCCCAGTGGAACAGCGTATCGACGTGCTCGTCGTCGGCGCGGGCCCCGTGGGCCTGTTCGCAGCATTCCAGGCGGGTGTGCTCGGGTTGTCGTGCGTGCTGGTGGACGCCCTGGACCGCCCTGGCGGTCAGTGCACCGAGCTCTACCCTGAAAAACCCATCTACGACATCCCCGCGCTGGTGTCGTGCACCGCGCAGGAACTTGTCGACCGCCTCATGGCGCAGTGCGCGCCGTTCAACTATCCGATCCTGTGCGGCCGCCGCGCCGAAGCCGTCGAAACACTCGAAGACGAGCACGGACGGCGCTTTCGCGTCACCACGAGCGCCGGTGATGCGTTCCTCTGCGCGGCCGTGCTCATCACCGCAGGCAACGGCGCTTTTACCCCGCAGCGCGTGGCCTTGCCCGAGGCCGCCGCCCTGGAAGGCCGCCACCTGCACTACGCCGTGCGCGACACGGCACGCTTCGCGGGCAAGCGCGTCGTCATTGCGGGCGGCGGAGACTCGGCGCTGGACTGGGCGCTGGCATTGCGCAAGGTCGCGGCGCGCGTGACGCTCGTGCACCGGCGCGAAGGCTTTCGCGCGGCAGATGCCACCGTGGCCGAGATGCGCGCTGCCGTGGCCGCCGGCGAGATGGATTTCGTGCTCGGCATGCTTTCCCGCCTGGACAGCACCCCCGACGGCACGCTCACCGGCGTGGCCATCCGCGGACGCGACGGCGAGACCGTCCTGCCGTGCGATGAACTGGTCGCCCTGTACGGCCTGGTGTCTGAGCCGGGGCCGATCGTCAACTGGGGCGTGGAAATGCGCGCAGGGCGCATCGTCGTGGAAACCACCGCGTACGAAACCTCGCGGCCCGGGGTATTTGCAGCCGGCGATATCGCCCTGTATCCGAACAAGCAGAAGCTGATCCTCTCCGGCTTTCATGAAGTCGCGATGGCGCTGCGCCGGGCCTACCGCTATGCGTATCCCGATAAGACGCTCGTACATACGCACTCGAGCAACGACACCGGGCTGCAAACGAAGCTGCATGTGGCGACGGCAGGATGACCACCTCGCTTTACGAAACCGTGCTGGGCACGCAGTACGCGCAGCTGGCGCCGGCGGTCCAGTCGTTCCACCGCATGGCGGGCCGAGTGCGCCTGCACGGAGAAGTTGAAACCGAACCGCCCGACTCCCGTGCCGCGCGCTGGCTCGCGTGGTGCATCCGCACGCCACGCATGCCGACGCAGGGCCCGATCCACTTCGCGCTCCACGCTACGGCCCGTGAGGAAACCTGGACGCGTCATTTTCCGCGGCACACGATGCGCTCGACGTTGACGCTGCATCGAGGGCGCGTCATGGAGCGGCTCGGCGCGGTGCACCTGTTCTTTGCGCTGGAAGCGCAGGACGGTCTCTTGCGGATGCGCCTGGAAGCCTTGCGCTTTCTCGGTATCCCGTGCCCCGCATGGCTGCGGCCCACCGTGCTCGCCGAGGAAACGGGCAACGGCGAGCGCTTGCACTTCCACGTGCGCGCCAGCGTGCCGCTGCTCGGCCTCGTTGCGGCGTATCGCGGCTACCTGGACCTGACGACGCTGGAGCTGGCATGATCGTCGTCTATGACGCGCACTGTGGCTATGCAGCGGGGCAATCCAGTTTCTGCTGCGGCATGATCGACGCCGCCTGCTGCGCTTCGCGTCCATGCAAGGCGATACGGGCCGGCAACTGCTCGCACAGGCCGGCGTGAAGGCGGACGACGTCGATACGATGCTGTTCGTGCGAGAGGGCCGTGCGTGGCGTGACAGTGCTGCGGTACTACGTATCGCACGTGTGCTCGGTTGGCCATGGCGCCTGGCATGGATGGGCTGGTTCATTCCGGTGACCCTGCGCGACGCGCTTTACCGCTGGGCCGCACGCAACCGCTATCGGTGGTTTGGACGTTCGGCTACCTGCATCCTGCCGCCACCGGACGCGGCCCACCGGTTTCTCGCTTGAACCGCGCCCTCAGGGCTGCCGGCAGAATTCCTCGATCAGCGCGGCCACCTGCTCGGGCTGGTCGTGATGCAGCATGTGCCCCGCATCGGCGATCAGTACCTCACGAAAATCGGGAAATGCGGCAAAGCGCGCCTTGAACTCGGGCAGCGGCACGTCGCCCGCAATGGCCTTGAGCGTGGGCGAGTCGACGGCTTCGACATGCAGCACGGGCGCGGTCACGCGTCGCCAGACTTCCATCACTTCATCCAGCCGATACAGCTGCGGGTTGACGATCTTGTGCGCCGGATCGCCGAGGATTTCCCAGCGGCCGTCGGCGTTCTGGCGCGACCAGTGCCGCGCCAGGAACGCTGCCTTGTCGGCCGGCAGGCGCGGATTGGTTTTCTGCAGGCGCGCGGCGACATCGCCCTCGGTGGCGTAAGTGCTCAGGCTCGGTTTGTCCTTGAGCTCGTCGAGCCAGCGCGCATAGCGGCGCGGTGCCTGGGACGGCTTTGACGCGGCCATGCCGAAACCCTCGAGATCGACCACGCGCCGCACGCGCTCCGGCCGGATGCCCGCATACAGGCAGACCACGTTGGCGCCCATGCTGTGCCCCACCAGAGTCAATTGGCCTTCGGGCTGGTAGTGGTCGGCGATGGCCTCGAGATCGGCCAGGTAGTCGGCAAACCAGTAGCACTCCACGCCAGGCGCCTCGGTCGGCCGCGCCGTCAGCCCGTAGCCGCGCCAATCGGGCGCCACGATGTGCCAGCGCTCGCGCAAGGCATCCACGAGAAACTGGAACGATGCCGACACGTCCATCCACCCGTGGAAGAGAAACAGGATCGGCGCGCCCGGCTCACCCCACTCGCGAATGTGGTAGCGCAGGCCGCGAACCGGCAGGTAAGTGGAGCGGGAGGCTTGGCGCACTGCCGGCTGCGTGGAGGAGTCCATGGTTTCCGTCACCGAATAGAAATCGAACGATCGTTCTTTTTCCGGCGATTATAGCGGCGGGCCGCTCCGCCCGTGGCGCTTAGAACGACGCTTCGAGCGCCGCGATTTCGTCGTCGTCGAAACCGGCCTGACGGCGGGCGTCGAGGTTGAACGGCCCGCGCAGGCGCGGTGCCCCGTATTGCTCGGCCAGTTGGCGATAGGTCGACACGGGGTCGAGCCCCGCCCGCTCGCACAGCCAGCGGTACCAGCGGTTACCAACGGCCACGTGGCCGATTTCGTCGCGCAGGATGATGTCGAGGATGCCGGCTGCAGCCATGTCCCCCACGGCTGCAAGCTTGGCGCGAATGGGCGGCGAGGCATCGAGGCCCCGCGCCTCCAGCGTGCGCGGCACCAGGGCCATGCGCGCGAGCGGGTCGGCGGCAGTCTTCTCGGTCATCTGCCACAGCCCGTCGTGGGCGGGATGGTCGCCATAGCGGCAATCGAGCGTGGCCAAATGTGCCGACAACAGCGAAAAGTGCGTCGCCTCCTCAGCGGCCACGCGCGTCCAATCCTGGTAGAACGCAACCGGCATGCCGGCAAAACGCCACACGGCGTCGAGCGCGAGATTGATCGCGTTGAATTCGATATGGGCGAGCGCGTGCAGCAGCACGGCTCGGCCATGCGGCGTATCGATCGCACGGCGACGCGGCACTTCAGCGGGCGGCACCAGGACCGGCGCGCACGGCCGACCGGGCACGCTTCCCGCAGGCGCCGTAATGACGGCATCGATGCGCCAACTGGCGTCGTCCGCGCTCTTCGCGCGCTCGCCGAGGCGCAACGTGGCGTCGACCTTGCTGACAGGATCGGTGAGGCACAAGGCGGCCAGAGCGGCGTGGCGCAACGAATCGGCGGGCGTCTGGAGGGCGGTCATCAGCGTACAATTCGGACTTTCCGCCATTTTAAGTCGACGTGTCGCGGCGGCCGCGGGGCCGGCTTGAAGACGCGCGCCATTCCCCCATCTACGCAGATTCTGGAGACCGATCGCATGGCCCTCTACCAACTCGGCGACATTGCCCCGACCATCGACGACAACGCCTACGTGGCCCCCGAAGCGACCGTGATCGGCCGCGTGGAGCTCAAGGCGCGCGCCAGCGTGTGGCCGGGCGCGGTCATCCGTGGCGACAACGAGCCGATCACCGTAGGCGAGGCCAGCAACGTGCAGGAAAGCGCCGTGCTGCACACCGACCCGGGCTGCCCGCTGAACATCGGCGACCGCGTGACGATCGGCCATCAGGCCATGCTGCACGGCTGCACGATCGGCGAAGGCTCGCTGATCGGCATCCAGGCGGTGGTGCTCAATCGGGCGGTGATCGGCAAGAACTGCCTGGTGGGCGCCGGCGCGATCGTCACCGAAGGCAAGGTCTTCGAAGACGGCACGCTGATCCTGGGCGCGCCCGCGAAGGCCGTGCGCAAACTGACGGAAGACGACATCGCGAAGATGCACCTGAATACGGAAACGTACGCGGTGCGCCAGGCGATGTACAAGCAGCAACTGAAACGGATCGATGGATGACTGACGAGCTCAAGAAATTTGTATTCGACGCCGCGCCCGTGCGCGGTGAACTGGTGCGCCTGGAAGCGACCTGGCAAGAGGTGCTGCGCCGCCGCCGCTATCCCGCTGCGGTGCAGACGTTGCTGGGCGAAATGATGGCCGCCGCCGCGCTGCTGTCAGCCAACCTGAAGTTCAATGGCGCGCTGGTCATGCAGCTGCACGGCGATGGCCCAGTGCGCATGCTCGTCGTGGAGTGCAACTCCGACCTGTCGATGCGCGCTACCGCCAAGATCGTCGAAGGCGCCGAGATCGCCGAAGACGCCACGCTGGCATCGATGGTGAACGTGCAGGGTCATGGCCGCTTCGCCATCACGCTCGATCCGCAAGACAAGCTGCCGGGCCAGCAGCCGTACCAGGGCATCGTACCGCTGTCGGATGAGAACGGGGCGCTCGCCAGCATGACCGAGGTGCTCGAGCACTACATGCAGACGTCTGAGCAGCTCGACACGCGCCTGTGGCTTGCCGCCGACGAGAAGGTGGCCTCCGGCATGCTGCTGCAGCGCCTGCCCTCGTACGGAGGCGCCATGGAGGGGCGCCCCGATCGCGAACCCGCGCAGGTGGGCGAGACCGGCCAGCCGCTCCATGAAAACGCGCCCGAGCAGGACCTCGACACGTGGGAGCGCGTCTGCCAGCTCGGCAAGACGCTGCGCCGCGAAGAGCTGCTCGAGCAGCCGATCGACACGCTGATCAAGCGCCTGTACTGGGAAGAGCTCGAGGCCGCCGGCATCCGCATGTTCGAGCCGCAGGCACCGCACTTCCGTTGCTCGTGCTCGCGTCTGCGCGTGGGTGCGATGCTGCGCACGCTGGGCCAGCCCGAAATCGACAGCATCCTGCAAGAGCGCGGCAAGGTCGAGATCGACTGTGAATTCTGCGGTCAGCACTACAGCTTCGATGCGGTGGATTGTGCACAGCTCTTCGCGCAGGACACTGTCGCACAAGGTATTCAGGGCGCGCCGGACCAGCGCCACTGAGCGCGGCGACATAGTATGAAGATGCGTGAATAGCGGCACTTCCGCACGCCGCCCACACTCCAAGCCGCCAGTTCCGTCATCCGCCCGTTGCGGGGTCCACCATGCCAGAGCTCATCAACCGGTCATCCAACGTTCGTCGTACCGCGAGGCTCGCGCTGCCGATGGCGGTGGCCTTGCTGGCGTCCGCCTGCGTCGCCGTGCCGCGCGGGCCCGGCGGCACGCCTTATACGGCACGTTTGCCGGCCGATACACAGCCTGCCGAACCCGCACCGCTGTCGCCGGAAGATCGCCAGAAGCTTGATGAACTGAACGCCAAGGCGCTGCGCGAATCCGACCAGGCCGTTCAGCGCGAAGCCCAGGCGCGGGCCTATGCAGCCACGCCTTACTATGCGCCGTATCCGTACTATGGCAGCTACTCGGTCTACTACGGCAGTGGATGGCGCCACCGGGGTGGCTGGGGTTTCCGCTATGGCGCGCCCGTCTGGGGCTATCCGTACTACTGGTAAAGCGGGACGATGCCGGGGGGCATCCACCCGGCGTTGTCAGTGCCGACTCTGCTGGCCCGCCGGGGGCGGAGGCGGCGGGGGAGTCTGGCTGGACTTGGGCGCCGGCGCCACGAATTGGACGAAACCCTCGTCGTCCTTGACCATGCCAAGCTCGTAGCGCGCGCGCTCTTCAATGGCGCCCGTGCCGTCCTTCAGGTCTTTCACTTCGCCCTCGAGCTTGGTGTTGCGCTGCTTCAGTTCGCCATTGCGCTGATTCTGCGCGCTCACCTGCTTCTGCATGTCCCACACACGCAGCCAGCCGCCCTTGCCGAGCCAGAGCGGGTACTGGATGGCAAGCAACAACAGCAGCAGGAACAGCGTGATCAGGCGCATGCGAACGTCGGGCGTGGAAGGTGCAGCCCCAGATACCACGCGACCGCCACATCGGCGGTCGCACGGTCATGCGGGGCGAAACTGCGAAGGATTATCGCAGGTTATAGAACGCCGACTTGCCGGGGTAGCTGGCGATATCACCGAGGTCTTCTTCGATGCGCAGCAGCTGGTTGTACTTGGCCATGCGGTCCGAGCGCGACAGCGAGCCCGTCTTGATCTGGCCAGCGTTCGTCCCGACAGCGATGTCGGCGATCGTGCTGTCCTCGGTTTCGCCCGAGCGGTGCGAGATCACGGCGGTGTACCCGGCGCGCTTGGCCATCTCGATGGCCGCGAACGTCTCGGTCAGCGTACCGATCTGGTTGATCTTGATGAGGATCGAGTTGGCGATGCCCTTCTCGATGCCTTCCTTCAGGATGCGCGTGTTGGTGACGAACAGGTCGTCGCCCACAAGCTGCACCTTCTTGCCGAGCTTCTCGGTCAGAATCTTCCAGCCGGCCCAGTCGCTCTCGTGCATGCCGTCTTCGATCGACACGATCGGGAACTTGTCGGCGAGGTTGGCCAGGTAGTTGGCGAACTCTTCCGAGGACAGTTGCAGGCCTTCGCCTTCCAGGTGGTACTTGCCGTCCTTGTAGAACTCCGAAGCGGCGCAGTCGAGTGCCAGCAGCACGTCTTCACCGGCCTTGTAGCCAGCCTGGTCGATGGCCGACAGGATGGTGTTCAGGCACTCTTCGTTGCTGGCGAAGTTCGGTGCGAAACCGCCTTCGTCGCCCACGGCGGTGCTCATGCCCTTGTCGGCCAGGATCTTCTTCAGCGCGTGGAAGATCTCGGCGCCGCAGCGCAGGGCTTCACGGAAGCTCGACTGGCCGACCGGCATCACCATGAATTCCTGGATGTCGAGGCTGTTGTTGGCGTGCGCGCCGCCGTTGACGATGTTCATCATCGGCACCGGCATCTGCATCGCGCCCGAACCGCCGAAATAGCGATACAGCGGCAGGCCGGCCTCTTCGGCGGCAGCCTTCGCCACGGCCATCGACACGGCCAGCATGGCATTGGCACCCAGGCGGCTCTTGTTCTCGGTGCCGTCCAGGTCGATCAGGGTGCGGTCCAGGAACGCCTGTTCCGACGCGTCCAGGCCCATGATGGCCTCGGAGATTTCGGTGTTGATGTGCTCGACGGCCTTCAGCACGCCCTTGCCCAGGTAGCGCGACTTGTCACCGTCGCGCAGTTCGATGGCTTCGCGCGAGCCCGTCGAGGCGCCCGACGGCACCGCGGCGCGACCCATCACGCCCGATTCCAGCAGCACGTCGCATTCGACGGTGGGGTTGCCGCGCGAGTCCAGCACTTCGCGACCGATGATATCTACGATGGCACTCATGAAAATCCCTCTTGGTGTCTTAAAGCAGGTAACGCTACGAAGTCGACCGGCGCCGGTTAAACGCCTTCGACCACGATCATGTTCATCTTGGCAGCCTTGGCGCGCGCGTCGCGGGCGGCGCGATATTCCTCGCTGTCATAGAAGACCTTGGCTGCGTCATAGCTCGGGAACTTGAGCACGACGACGCGCGTGGGAGCCCACTCCCCTTCCAATTGCTCGGTCTTGCCACCGCGCACCAGGACTTCGGCGCCGTGGGCCTGCATGGCCTTGGTCGACAGCACCTTGTATTGCTCGTATTGCACCGTGTCGGTCACGTCCACGTACGCGAGGATGTAGCCAGCGGCCATGTGTCTCTCTCCGGAAGCAGCAACAAACGACGACGGCGGCTAACAGCGCCGCCGGTCGGGTGGGGTCAAGCGTTCAATCGAACTGATTTTCCAGGAAACCGCTGCGCTTCGTGAGCGCATCCAGTTCTTTCAGTACTGACAGCAAGTCTTTCATGCGGCGCAGCGGCACGGCATTCGGGCCGTCGGACTTGGCGCATGCGGGGTCCGGATGCGTTTCCATGAACACGCCCGCCACACCCGTCGCAATGGCTGCGCGGGCCAGCACCGGCACGAATTCGCGCTGGCCGCCCGAGCTGGTGCCCTGGCCGCCCGGCAATTGCACCGAATGCGTCGCGTCGAACACGACCGGTGCGCCCGTCTCGCGCATGATCGCGAGCGAGCGCATGTCCGACACGAGATTGTTGTAGCCAAACGAAGCGCCACGCTCGCAGGCCATGAAGTTGTCTTCCGGCAGGCCGGCATCGCGAGCCGCATGCCGCGCCTTGTCGATGACGTTCTTCATGTCGTGCGGCGCGAGGAACTGACCCTTCTTGATGTTGACGGGCTTGCCGCTCTGCGCACAGGCGCGGATGAAATCCGTCTGGCGGCACAGGAAGGCCGGGGTCTGCAGGACGTCCACGACTTCGGCCACAGGCTTGATCTCGTCGATCTCGTGCACGTCGGTCAGCACGGGCACGCCCACCTGGCGACGGACTTCCGCCAGGATGCGCAGCCCCTCTTCCATACCGAGCCCGCGGAACGAGGCATCCGAGGAACGATTCGCCTTGTCGAACGACGACTTGTAGATGAACGGAATGCCAAGCGCGCCCGTGATCTCCTTGAGCGTACCGGCGGTGTCGATCGCCATCTGCTCCGATTCGATCACGCAGGTGCCGGCAATCAGGAAGAACGGTTTGTCGAGGCCGACTTCGAAATCGCAGAGTTTCATGATGTTCCTGTGCGCCGACGCCCTAGGCGACAGCGCGTTGCGCGTTCTGCTGGTGGTGCGCAAGCGCAGCTTCCACGTAAGCCTTGAACAGCGGATGGCCGTCACGCGGCGTCGAGGTGAATTCCGGGTGGAACTGCACGCCGACGAACCAGGGGTGCATCGAGCTCGGCAGCTCCATCATTTCCGGCAGGTTCTCCGACGGCGTGCGCGCCGAGATGATCATCCCGGCCTTCTCGAGCTGGGGCACGTAGTGGTTGTTCACCTCATAGCGGTGACGATGGCGCTCATTGACTTCCGTGCCATAGATCTGCGCGGCCTTGGTGCCCGGCTGCACCGGCACGCGTTGCGAACCGAGGCGCATCGTACCGCCCATGTCGGAATCGGCGGAGCGCTTCTCCACACGGCCATCGCGGTCCAGCCACTCGGTGATGAGGGCGACCACCGGATGCTCGGTCTCGTCATTGAATTCCGTGCTGTTGGCGTCGGTCATGCCGGCCAGATGGCGCGCGAACTCGATCACGGCCAGCTGCATCCCCAGGCAGATGCCGAGGTACGGCACGCCGTTCTCGCGGGCGTACTGGATCGCACGGATCTTGCCTTCCGTACCGCGCTTGCCGAAGCCGCCCGGCACCAGGATGGCGTCCAGCGACTTGAGCACATCCATGTGGCCCGACTCCAGTTCTTCGGAGTCGATGTACTCGATGTTGACGCGCGTCGAGGTATGCAGGCCGGCGTGGCGCAGCGCTTCGATCAGCGATTTGTACGATTCCGTCAGGTCGACATACTTGCCGACCATGCCGATGGTGATCTCGTGCTGCGGGTTTTCCAGCGTGTGCACCATGCGCGCCCACACGGACAGGTCCGCGGGCGGCGCCTCGATGCGCAGCTCTTCGCAAATGATGCGATCCAGCCCCTGCTCGTTGAGCATCTGCGGGATCTTGTAGATGGTGTCGACATCCCACACCGAGATGACGGCGTCCTGCGGCATGTTGGCGAAGAGCGAAATCTTCGCGCGCTCGTCATCGGGAATGGGGCGGTCGGCACGGCACAGCAGCGCGGTGGGCTGCACGCCGATCTCGCGCAACTTCTGCACCGAGTGCTGGGTCGGCTTCGTTTTGAGTTCGCCGGCGCTGGCAATGAACGGCACCAGCGTCAGGTGCACGAACGCCGCCTGGTTGCGGCCCAGGCGCAGGCTCATCTGACGCGCCGCTTCCAGGAACGGCAACGATTCAATGTCACCCACCGTACCGCCGATTTCGACGATCGCCACATCCGCCTTGCCGTCGTGCGACGCCTTGGCGCCGCGTTCGATGAAAGCCTGGATTTCGTTGGTGATGTGCGGAATGACCTGCACCGTCTTGCCGAGATACTCGCCGCGACGCTCCTTGCGGATCACGGATTCGTAAATCTGGCCGGTGGTGAAGTTGTTGGCCTTGCGCATCTTGGCCGAGACGAAGCGCTCGTAGTGACCAAGATCGAGGTCGGTTTCTGCGCCGTCCTCCGTCACGAACACCTCGCCGTGCTGGAACGGGCTCATCGTGCCCGGGTCGACGTTGATGTAGGGATCGAGTTTGAGGAGGGTGACTTTGAGGCCGCGCGACTCAAGAATGGCCGCGAGCGAGGCGGCGGCGATGCCCTTGCCGAGTGAGGACACTACGCCACCGGTAACGAATACGAACTTGGTCATGACCTAGCTTGCCGGGGAAAGCCGGATTATACCAAAGGTGCCCTCCACGATCCGTGACAGAACGGAGGATTTCGTCGGCTCAGGCGGCGTGCCGCATGGCGCCTGCTTCAGCACGCATGTCGTTGATCAGCTGGCGCACCAGCGCGGCCGTTTCCAGCGGTTTTTCCATCGGATACAGGTGGCTGCCTTCGATCCACCGCAGGCGGCTGCCCACGATGCGCCGCGTGGCCCCGAGGCCGACCTGCCGGATTTCGCGCGAACGCGTGCCCGCCACGAAGCTGACCGGGAACGGCGTACCGCCAGCCACCTTGCGGCCCATGTTGGTCGGCAGTGTCCGGTAGATCTGGTATTCAACCTCGCGCGAAAAGCGCAGTGTGCGCTCCGTGTCACGCCCAGTGGGTTCGGTGCCATGTTCGACGTAGTCGCGCAGCACGTCTTCGTCCCAGCGGTCGAATTTCTTCTTGGCCTTGAAGTGGCTCCAGACCGAATCGAGGTCGGGCCACACATTGCGCCGGTTCTTGGTGGCAGCGGCCGGCGACTGGCGCTCGTCGATGTCCAGCCACTGCGCCACGCGCAACAGCTTGGCGCGCCACCCGGCAATGATCGGGGAATCCAGCATCACGATACCGCGCACCCGCTCCGGCCGGCGCAGAGCCGCCATCAGACTGAGGAAGCCGCCCAGCGAATGGCCCACGAGCCACACGGGCTCGGGCTGCGCATCGATCTCGGCCAGCAGCTCTTTCACGAGCCCCGGCCACGACCGCGTGACGGGAAAGCGCGGGTCATGCCCGAAACGCTCGACTGCCCGGATGTCGAATTCATCAGCCAGCACGCCCAACATCTTCCGGTAGGTGCCCACCGGAAATCCGTTGGCATGCGAAAAGAGCATCACGTCGCGCATATGCCGCTCCCGGCGCCTCAGTGAGGTTTCTGCGATCCGCCGGCCACGCGCTGGATCGTGGACACCTGCTCCAGCGTCGGCTCCGGCGCGCGTTTCGGCGCGGGCGGCGCATCGGCGGCCGGGGGCGCAATGCGCACCGGCTCCACGGCGATGGACGGGTGCCCTTCGCGGCGCAGCGGATGCGCCGCCTCGGGATGGGCCTCCCAGTCCGGATCGTCGATTTCGGCAAAGACCTGACGCAGCCGCTTGCCCCATGTGCTGCGGATCATCGCGAAATACGGGTTCTCCTCATCGATGGCGACAAACCGCGTCACCCGCAGCGAGTCCGCCTCGTAAACCAGCAGATCCAGCGGCAAGCCCACGGAGATATTCGACTTCAGGGTGGAGTCCATCGAGATCAGCGCGCATTTGGCGGCCTCGTCGAGCGGCAGGCTCGGGGTCACCACGCGATCGATGATCGGCTTGCCGTACTTGGCCTCGCCGATCTGGAAATAGCAGTTCTCGGGCGTGGCCTCGATGAAGTTGCCGGCCGCGTAGACGTTGAACAGGCGCGGGCGTTCGGCACCGATCTGCCCGCCAAAGATGATGCTCACATTGAAATCGATGTGGGCCTTGGCCAGCGCGGCGGCGTCACGGTCATAGACCTCGCGCACGGCTTCGCCGACGATGGTGGCCGCTTCGAACATGTCGCGCGCCGTCCACAGCGAACGTGGGTTGTCGCGCGCCTCGGTCAGCACCTGGCGCACGGCCTGGCTGATGGCGAGGTTGCCGGCAGTGAGCAGCACCATGACGCGATCGCCTTCCCGCTCGAAGACGGTCATCTTGCGGAAGGTGGAAATGGCGTCCACCCCAGCGTTCGTGCGGGAATCAGACAGGAAGACAAGGCCAGCGTCCAGGCGCATGGCAACGCAATAAGTCATCGGCGAAGCACGTACGGAAACAGTCGATCGAACGCATTCTAGCGCGCCAGCGGCAACGTGCCGGCACGCTTGGAAGGGATGCTCGATTCACCCGGGCTCAGGAAGGATCGGCCGGCAGCGGTTCGATGGAAATGCTGACGTCCATGGTCTCGGCGCCACCGCCCTGACGTACGCCGCGGATAGGCGCGGCTGACTGGTAGTCGCGCCCGACGGCCAGCCGGACATGGCGCTCGTCGGTAAAGCACTGGTGCGTCACGTCGATGCTGCACCACGTATGCGATTCGGCATCGAGGCACACGTCTGCCCAGGCATGGCTGGCGAGTTCCTCTTCGCCAATCGCGTGGAAATAGCCGCTGACATACCGCGCCGGCACGCCGAGCGCGCGGCAGCACGCCACCATCACCTGCGCCTGGTCCTGGCACACGCCGGTGCCGAGGCCGAACGCTTCGGCGGCGGTGGTGCCGACATGCGTCGTGTTCGACTTGTAGCGCACACGCTGGGCAATGGCCTGCGCAAGACGCAATGCGGATTCGGCATTGCCTGGCACGAGCCCGTGCTGCCGCGCGAAGGCGGTCATGTCGGCCGGCGCTGAAGTCAGCGGCGTGGTGCTGAGAAAGTACAGTGGCGACACGCGATAGCGCCCTTCCCCCGGCGCATCGGTAAAGTGCCGGCTGCCCGGCGCGGCGGCAGGAAAGGCCTCGACGATGCCGCGCGCGTCGATGGTGACGTCGTCCGTGCGCGCCCCGAGCGTGAAGTGGTGCACGACGTTGCCGAAACCGTCCGTGGCGCGCGTGAGGTTGCCGGGCGCATGAATCTGCCAGCTGTCCACCTGCTGGAGCGTGCCGCTGCGAGGCGTGAGCCGCAGCTCATGCACGCTGTGGCGCAGCGGCTCGGCATAACGGTAGACCGTCGTATGTCGAATTTGGTATTTCACGATAACGCGGGCGCCGCACATGAGCGACGGCCCGATAGGTACGGAAGGCCCCGCGCGTTACGCCACATCGAGCGGCACCAGGAAGTCTTGGCTGATCCCGTTGCCCAGATCGTTGATGCGCTCCAGGAAGTTGGTCAGCCATGCGTGCAAGCCCACGGCAAAAATGTCTTCGATGCGCGCGTACCGCAGGTCGGCGTGCAGTTTACCAGCGCGTCGTTCGGTTTCCGCCGACTGGCTGTTGCGCACGACCGAAAGAATCGCCACGACCTCGTCCATGCTGGCGAGCAGCGAGCGCGGCATATCGCTGCGCAGGATCAGCAGCTCGGCCACGCGCGTCGGCGTGATGACGTTGCGGTAGATCTTGCGGTAGACCTCGAAGCCGGAAACCGAGCGCAGCGTGGCCGCCCAGTGATAGAAGTCACCCTGCTCGGCCGCAGCTTCGTCGCGCGTGGGCGTGGACTGGAATTTCACGTCGAGCAGCCGCGCGGTGTTGTCGGCGCGCTCGAGGAACGTGCCGAGACGCATGAAGTGGAATGCGTCGTCGGTGAGCATGGTGCCAACCTGCACGCCGCGCGAGAGGTGCGAGCGGAACTTGACCCACTCGAAAAACTGCGACGGATCATCGCGCAGCATGCCTTCGGCAATGAGGCGCTGCACATCGAGCCACGTCGTGTTGATGGTTTCCCACACCTCGGTCGTGATGGAGCCGCGCACGGCCCGGGCGTTCTCGCGGGCCCCGCGCAGGCAGCTCATGATCGACGACGGATTGGTCATGTCGCGCACCATGAAGTCGATCACGTCATCGCGCGAGAGCAGCCCGTAGCGCTCGTCAAACACCTGTGTGAGTTCCGAGATGTCGAGCATCGCCCACCAGCCCTGCTCGGCCACTTCCGCCGACTGCGGCAACAGCGAGGTCTGGTAGTTCACGTCGAGCATGCGGGCGGTGTTTTCGGCGCGTTCGGTGTAGCGCGCCATCCAGAAAAGGTGGTCTGCGGTGCGGCTGAGCATGGCGTTCCCTGTCGTGTCCGGTTATGTCGATGGTCGCGGCGGTGCTTCAGCGCTCCAGCACCCACGTATCTTTCGTGCCGCCGCCCTGCGACGAGTTGACCACCAGCGAGCCCGCCCGCAGCGCCACGCGCGTCAGGCCGCCAGGCACCATGCGCACATCCTGGCCCGACAGCACGAACGGCCGCAGATCGATGTGGCGCGGCGCGATGCCGGCCTCCACATAGGTCGGACACGTAGACAGCGCCAGCGTCGGCTGGGCGATGTACTGGTCGGGGCGCGCCTTCACCACCTCGCGGAATGCGGCGATCTCTTCCTGCGTGGCAGCGGGGCCCACGAGCATGCCGTAGCCGCCGGCGCCGTGCGTTTCCTTCACGACCAGCTCGCCCATGTGATCGAGCACGTATTGCAGATCGTCCGGCCGGCGGCACATGTAGGTGGGAACGTTGTTGAGGATCGGCTCCGCGCCCAGGTAGAAGCGGATCATGTCGGGCACGTACGGATAGATCGACTTGTCGTCCGCAACCCCCGTGCCGATGGCATTGCAGATGGTGACGTTGCCCGCGCGGTAGACCGACAGCAAGCCGGCCGCGCCCAGCGTGGAGTCCGGCCGGAACACCAGCGGGTCGAGGAAGTCGTCGTCGACCCGGCGGTAGATCACGTCGATACGCTGCGGCCCTTGCGTCGTGCGCATGTACAGGTGGTCGTCCTGCACGAACAGGTCTTTGCCTTCTACGAGTTCCACGCCCATCTGTTGCGCGAGGAAGGCGTGCTCGAAGTACGCCGAGTTGTACATGCCGGGCGTGAGCACGACCACCGTCGGCTCGGCAATGTTCTGCGGCGACACACTGCGCAGCGTGTCGAGCAGCAGGTCGGGGTAATGCGCCACCGGCGCGACCCGATTGCGCGCAAAGAGCTCAGGAAACAGCCGCATCATCATCTTGCGGTTTTCCAGCATGTACGACACACCCGAGGGCACGCGCAGGTTGTCTTCGAGCACGTAGAACTCGCCCTCGCCGGCACGGACGATGTCGATGCCGGCCACGTGCGCATAGATGTCGCGCGGCACGTTCACACCGAGCATGTCGGGGCGGTACTGGGCGTTGTTGTAGATCTGGTCCGGCGGAATGACGCCGGCGCGCAGGATGTTCTGCTCGTGATAGATGTCGTGCAGGAAGCGGTTCAGTGCATCCACGCGCTGGCGCAGGCCGCGCTCCAGCGTGGCCCACTCGCTTGCCGGAAAGATGCGCGGGATGATGTCGAACGGGATCGTGCGCTCGGTGCCGCTGTTGGTTTCATCCTTGTCGCCGTACACGGCAAAGGTGATCCCGACGCGGCGGAAGATGAGGTCGGCTTCGGCACGCTTGTTCTGCAGCGTGGTGGCGGATTGCGCGCCCAGCCATTCGGCGAAACGTCCGTAGTGGCTGCGGACCTCGCCCTGCTGGACGAGCGCTGCCGGGGCCGGTTCGGCGGCATGGGGGCTGCGGTCGCCATCATGCCAGTTGAGCATTTCATCGTAGAACCGGACTGCCATGCTTTTCTCCCCTGACGGCGCCGCGCGATGTACGCGGCACGTGGTTTTTATAGCACGGCGGTTTTGCGCGCCACAATGGGGCGAACCCGCCGTGCAACCGAGTTTTACGGCAGCGCATCATTTGCGTCCGTGGCCGTCGCCAGGGCCTGCACCTCGTGTGCGGAAGACCAGTACCGCGGCCGCATCGAGCGCGCGGTCCGGATATCGAGCCCATCACCGTCGGTCTGGATGACCACGGCGCCGGTCCGGTCGGTGCGCAAGCCTTCGATGCCGCGCGTCTCGTAGCGCTGCCACACCCGGGGGTGCGGGTGCCCATACCGGTTACGGTAGCCGACCTGGAAAATCGCCACTTGCGCGGACACCGCGTCCAAGAACGCGCCGCTGGAGCTTGTCTTGCTGCCGTGATGCGGTACAAGCAAGATGTCTGCCATCAGACGCTCGGGCGCCTCGGCTTCCACCAGGGCCGCTTCCTGCTCGGCTTCGATGTCGCCCGCCAGCAGCGCTGCGTGGCGGCCGTTGCCGATGCGCAGAACACAGCTGCGGCCGTTGCTGGACACGCGCGCATCGTCGGCCGGCACGCGCAGGGGATGCAGGATTTCGAAGTCCACGCCGTCCCAGGCCCAGGCCTGCCCCGCCACGCAATCAGCAAACGCAGCACCGTGGGCCCGCGCCACGTCACGCAGCCGGTGCGTTTGCGGCAAAGACGCCAACATGGTGCGCACAGGCACCGCGTTGATCACCGTTTCGGTGCCCCCGGCGTGGTCGCTGTCTGCATGGCTGACGACGAGCGTGTCGAGCGCCTCCACCCCGTGCGCGCGCAGGTACGGCGTGATGACCCGGGCGGCGGCATCGGCGTTGTCCCCATACCGGGGGCCGGTGTCGAACAACACTTGGTGCCGGGCCGTCTCAACCAGCACGGCGGCACCCTGGCCGATATCGAAAGCCACCAGGCGGAACTCGCCCACCGCCGGCACGGGATTGCGCGCCAGCACCATCGGCAGGAGCAGCATCGTGCCCTGTGCCCGCCATGCCCACGCGCGGTGCGCGCCTGGCACGAGCATCAGCGCCACGCCACCTGCCGCCAGCGACAGCGCCCAGGCAGGCGCCACCGGTGCCACCCAGACGGCCCAGCGCGGTTGCGCCACCCAATCGAGCCACGCCGCCAGCCACCGGAAGGTCGCTTCAGACGAGGCCAGCACGGGCTGGGCAAGCGGATCGGGCAGCGCGGTGCCGATCAGCGCCAGCGGCGTGGTCACGAAGCTCACCAATGGTATCGCGAGGCCGTTGGCCGCGGCAGAGACCACCGATGTCTGCTGAAACAGCAGCAAGGTCGCCGGCAACAGCCCGAACGTGACGGCAAGCTGGACACGCGTGGCACCGGCAACGCTGCGCAGCATGCGCGCGCCCCACCCTTCCGGCTCGGCATGGCGCGGGTGGCGCAGTGCGATCTGCGCCGCGATGAAGATGACCGCCACCGCGCCGAATGACAGCCAGAACCCCGCTGACATCACCGCCCACGGATCCACCACCGCCACCACGGCGGCTGCCCAGCATAGCGACAGGCTCGCCGGCACGCTGCGATCGGTCAGCCGGGCGACGGCGACGGTGGACAGCATCAGCAGCGTGCGCTGTGCCGGCACGCCCATGCCGGCAAGCAGGCAGTAACCGAGGGCCGCGAGCATGGCGGCGATGGCGCCCGCACGCGGGGTCGGCATGCGCAACGGCAGCGGCGTGCGCAGCCAGCGTGCGAGCCCGAACGAGCGGCGCCACAGCGCCATCCAGAGCGCAGCAAAGAGCCCGGCAATCATGGTGATGTGCAGGCCCGAAATACTGACCAGATGACTGATGCCGGTGCGGCGGAACAGCTCCCAGTCTTCGCGGGCGATGCCGCTCTGATCGCCCACCACCAGCGCGACGATCACCGGTGCGTAGCGCGCCTCCGGCAACGCGTCGAGGATGTGGCGCCGCACTGCGGCCCGCCAGCGCTCGACGCGCATTCCGAAGCCGCCATCCGCCTCGCCCAGCGCAACGTTCTGCGTGCGCTTGCCGGTGCGCACGTAGCCGGTGGCGCGCACGTTGTCGGCCAGCATTGCGTATTCACCGTCGAAGCCTCCCGGGTTCATCAGCGTGTGCGGGCGCTTGAGACGCAGGGTCAACTTCCAGCGCTGGCCGGGTTGCAGGTCTGGAATACCGGCGCGCCGGTCGACCTCGGCGGTGTCCTCGCCGGCGGCAGGCCAGCTGCGCATGCCGTACCACGACAGGCGCACGCGCGGCGGCACGGCGTCCGCTGCATTACTGGATTCGATCTGGAACAGGAACCGCGTGGCGTCCTCGCCGATCTGCGGCAACTCGGCCACGATCCCCGTGGCGATGATGTCCTTGCCTTCCCACGCGGGGCTCAACACCACTGAGAGTCGCTGCTGTGCCCGCCAGTCGCTCCAGCCGAAACCGGCCGCGACGGCGCTGGCCGTCAAGAACACGCACGCCCACACCGGCCGCCGCTGCACGCGCGCACAGAGCAGCAAGCACAGCATCAGCACCGCGAGCGGTTGCCACAACGGCGCGAGCGCCGGCTGCATCTGCAATGCCATGCAGCCGGCCACGAACCCGATCAACACGAAGCGCATCGCGCGCGTCAGGCTTGCAGCAGTGTCGCCAGGCGGGGAATGGCCTCGATGCTGTTGCGCCGCGCCTGCTCGGCGAGCACGTCGATGGCGATGCCGCGCAGCTGCGCCATCGCCTCGGCAATGCGCGCGACTTGCGCGGGCACGTTACGCACGCCGCCCTGCTCGCCGAACTGGTCGTCAGACAGCCAGGACGGGGCCAGGTCCGGCGCATCGGTTTCGAGCACGATCGATTCGATCGGCATTTCGTCCGCCAGCCGGCGTACACGGTTCGCACGCGAGAAGGTGAAAACGCCGCCAAAGCCGAGTTTGAAGCCCGCATCGACGAAACGCCGCGCTTGCTCGGGGCTCCCGTTGAAGGCATGCGCAATGCCGCGCACGCCGGCCTTGATTGCCGCGCTGCCGACCTGATCCTGCGATTTGCGCACGTGCATCAGCACCGGCAGATCGAACTCGCGCGCGATGCGCAGTTGTGCGCGGAAGACGGCGTTCTGCCGTTCGACATCGGGGTCCGGAATGAAGAAATCGAGCCCGATCTCGCCAATGGCGACAAAGCGTGGGTCGCCCATGGACGCCGCCACCTGACGGCGCAGTTCGACGAGGTCGTCATCGCTGGCCTGCGCGGCGTGGATGGGATGGATGCCGAGCGCATAGCTGCAGCCGCCGTGACGGTGTGCCAGTGCGCGCACGGTGTCGAAATTCCAGCGCGCCACGGCCGGCACGACGATGTGGCCAACCCCCGCCGCACGTGCCTGCGCAACGACGCCGTCACGATCGGCGTCGAAGTCTCGGGCATCCAGATGGCAATGGGTGTCGATCCACATGGTCGGTTCTGCGTTGGCAAAAGCACGCAACGTACCCGAAACGGCGGTGCGCTGGAATCCGCCGTTTCCGATAATGCCGCGCGCTCAGCGCTCCTGGTGCAGATGGCCCTCGCGCAGCCGGAAGATGCGGTTGCAGCGGCCCGCCAGCTCGATATCGTGCGTGACGATGACAAAGCTGGTGCCGAGCGTGCGCGTGAGTTCCAGCATCAGCTCGAAGACTTCTCCGGCGGTGTGGTCGTCGAGGTTGCCGGTGGGCTCGTCGGCGAGCACGCAGGCCGGCGAGCCCACCAGCGCGCGGGCGATCGCCACACGCTGCCGCTCACCGCCGGACAGCTCGCCCGGGCGATGCGCGGTGCGGGGCCCCAGGCCTACGCGCTCGAGCATCGCCTGTGCGGTATGGCGCGCCTGCGCCTCTTCCACGCCGCGAATGCGCAGCGGCATCGCCACGTTGTCCAGCGCGGTGAATTCGGGCAGCAGGTGGTGAAACTGGTAGACGAAACCGAGCGCCTGGTTGCGCAGCGTGTTGCGCTCGCGCTCCTTCATGGCGGTAAACGGCTTGCCGAGCAGCGACACGCGGCCGGACGTCGGCTCGTCGAGCCCGCCGAGCACATGCAGCAGCGTGCTCTTGCCGGAGCCCGACGCGCCCACGATGGCGACCTTCTCGCCAACCCCGATGCGCAGGTCCACGCCCTTGAGGACGTCGACGTTCAACCCGCCCTGGCGGAACGATTTGGCCAGCCCCTCGGCCTGCAGCACCACGCCCTGCGGCGCGGCGGCCGGCGCTTCCATGGAAGTCATGACGGCCTCACTCATAACGCAGCGCCTCCGCCGGATTCACGCGCGAGGCATGCCAGCTCGGATACAGCGTCGCCACCGACGCCAGGATGAAGGAAATGATGCCGATGGTCGCAATGTCGTTCACGCGCGGGTCTGAAGGCAGTTCACTGATGAAGTAGATGTCGCGCGGAAGGAATTGCACCTGGAACAGCCGCTCGATGAACGGCACGATCACGTCGATGTTGTAGGCGATGAGCGTGCCGAAGCCCACGCCCAGCAGCGTGCCGATGAACCCGATCGCCACGCCCTGCACGATGAAGATCTTCATGATCGAGCCCGGCTGCGCGCCCATGGTACGCAGGATGGCGATGTCGGCCTGCTTGTCCGTCACCGTCATCACGAGCGTGGAAACCAGGTTGAACGCCGCCACGGCAATGATGAGCGTCAGGATGATGAACATCATCTTCTTCTCGGTCTTCACGGCGGCAAACCAGTTCTTGTTCTGGCGCGACCAGTCGCGGATGTAGAGCTCGCCCGACAGTGTGCGCGACAGCGCCTCGGCCACCTGCGGCGCCCGGTCCATGTCGACCAGCTTCAGGCGCACGCCGGTCGGGCCGTCGAGACGGAACAGGCGCTCGGCGTCTTCCATATTGACCAGCGCCAGCGAGCTGTCGAATTCATAGTGGCCCGATTCAAAGACGCCCACCACGGTGAACTGCTTCAGGCGCGGCAGCACGCCAGCCGGCGTGATCGTGCCCTGCGGCGCCACCAGCGTCACCTTGTCGCCCTGCTGGACGCCCAGGCCGCGCGCCAGCTGGCTGCCCAGGGCGATACCGAATTCGCCGGGTTTCAGATCGTCGATGCTGCCCGATTTGAAATCCTTGGCGATGTCGGACACCTTCGGTTCGTCGGCCGGCGACACGCCGCGCAGCAGCACGCCGCGCACGGCTTCGTCGCGCGTGATCATGGCCTGCGCGCCCACATACGGCGCCGCGCCGGTGACTTCCTTGTTCTGCATGGCCTCATTGGCGGTGCGCTGCCAGTCAGGCAGGCTGCCGGGCGCCATCACCTCGATGTGCGACAGCACCGAGAGCATGCGGTCGCGCACTTCCTTCTGGAAGCCGTTCATGACCGACAGCACGATGATCAGCGCCGCCACGCCCAAGGCAATGCCCAGCATCGAGATGAGCGAGATGAAGGAAATGAAGCTGTTGCGGCTGGCGCGCTTGCTTGCACGCGTGTAGCGCCAGCCGATCTGCCATTCATATGGAAATTTCAAAGGGGGTTCCCCGTGGGTGTGCGATTCGATGTGATCCTGCCGGCTCGCTGGCCAACGAGCCGGAAGTTTACAATCTCGGAGCCATGATTCCTGAACTCACCCTGATTGTCCCGTTTTGCGCTCCGGCCGCCGAGGTGGCAGACGACGCGTACCGTCAATTGACCTTGCCGGGCCTGGAAAGGTTGCTCGCGCGTGCGCGCGAGGCCGAACGCGAGCGCCACGACGACGCCTACCTGCCCACGCTGCCGCACGAGCGCTGGTTGGCCGCACATGCGGGGCTGCCCGTTGCGCCGCTTCCCTCGGCGCCGTACATGCGGCTGGCCGACGGCGGCACCGCCGACACCCGCACCTGGGCCTGCCTGCAGCCGGTGCACATCCATGCCGCGCGGGACCACCTGGTGATGCTCGACCCCGCCCAGCTCCAGCTCGAAGCCGCCGACGCCGACGCCCTGCGCGCGGCCATCGCGCCCCTCGTCGCCGAAATGGGCGTCACGCTCGACGCGACGCACGCGGCCCGCTGGTACGTCGCCGACGCGCCGTTCGGCGACCTGGTCGCCGCCGCCCCGCAGCGCGCCACCGGCCACAACATCGACATCTGGATGCACAAGGGCGAGCAGGAACGCGCCTGGCGCAAGTTCCAGAACGAAATCCAGATGACCTGGCATGACCATCCCGTCAATCAGGCGCGCGAGGCCCGGGGACTGCTGCCCGTGAACTCGGTGTGGCTGTTCGGCCAGGGCGCGCTGGTCGATACGCGCCCGATTGCCGAACGCATGATCGGCAACGACGCCTTCTTCGCCGGCCTGTGCCACGCCGCAAACGCCACGGAACTGTGCGCCGGGACGCTCGCCGCCGTGCCCTTCGACGACACCAGCGCCGCCGCCTTACTCGATGCAGCCACGCGCCCCTACCTGTCAGCGGACTGGTACGACTGGATCGAGACCCTGCGCGCGTTCGACCGCGACTGGTTCACCCCCGCCGCCGATGCGTTGGCCGATGGCCGCATCGATGCGGTTTCGCTCGTGCTGACCGGCGATTCGCACTATGCCCGCTACCGCGCCACCCGCAAGGACCTGACCGGCTGGCTGCGCCGTTTCAGCCGCGCCCGCACGCTGCGCGATGCGCTGTCCCTTCTCTCGATGGCTGCCTGAGCCTGATCCCGCATGACCCGCATCGCTGTCCGTTCGCACTCCGCCGAAGCCGCCACCACGCTGGCCGGCCACGGCATCCACCCCGTTCTCGCGCGCATCCTGGCCGCCCGTGGCGTCGCCCGGCCCGATGAACTGTCGACCGAGCTGTCCGACCTGCTGCCGCCGTCGCAACTCAAGGGGATCGACGACGCGGCCCGCTATCTGGCCGACGCCATCGCCGCCAGCAAGCGCCTGCTCATCATTGCCGACTACGACTGCGACGGCGCCACAGCCTGCGCCGTCGGCGTGCGCGGCTTGCGCATGCTCGGCGCGCAGGTGAGCTACATCGTGCCGAACCGCTTCGAATACGGCTACGGCTTGTCGCCGGAGATCGTGGCGCTGGCGGCGCGCGAAAAGCCCGACGTACTCGTTACCGTCGACAACGGCATCGCCGACGTGGCCGGCGTGGCTGCGGCCAATGCGCTCGGGATCGACGTCGTCATCACCGATCACCACATGCCGGGCGCACAGTTGCCCGACGCGCGCGTGATCGTCAATCCGAACCAGCCGGGCTGCGGCTTTCCCAGCAAGAATCTGGCGGGCGTCGGCGTGATGTTCTACGTGCTGCTGGCATTGCGGGCGGAGCTGCGCAACCGGGGCGTCTTCACGCTGCAGGACCAGCCTCGCCTCGATGCGCTGCTCGACCTGGTGGCGCTCGGCACCGTGGCCGACGTGGTCAAGCTCGACGCCAACAACCGCCGGCTCGTGGCGCAAGGGCTCAAGCGCATGCGCGCGGGGCGGATGTGTCCCGGCATCGCCGCGCTCTTCCGCGTGGCCGGCCGCGAGGCCCGCCGTGCGTCCACGTTCGATCTGGGCTTCGGCCTCGGCCCGCGCCTGAACGCCGCCGGGCGCCTGGCCGACATGACGCTCGGCATCGAATGCCTGCTCACCGACGACTACGACCGCGCCCTGGCCATCGCCGCGGAACTCGACGGCATGAACCGCGAGCGCCGCGAGATCGAAGCCGGCATGCAGCAGGAGGCGCTGGCCATCCTCGACACCATGCACGCCATCGACGGCGGCGGCCGCCACACCATCGCGGTCTACAACGAGACGTGGCACCAGGGCGTGATCGGCATCGTCGCCTCGCGCATCAAGGACAAGTTTCACCGCCCCGTCTTCACCTTCGCGCCCGGCGACGACGGCGTCATCAAGGGCTCCGGCCGTTCGATTCCCGGCTTTCACCTGCGCGACGCGCTGGACGCCGTCCACAAGCGCTGCCCTGGGCTGATCGTGAAGTTTGGCGGCCACGCGATGGCGGCGGGGCTGACGCTGCGCGAAGACGGCTTCGATGCATTCGTCGCCGCCTTCGAGGCCGTCGGCCGGGAGTGGCTGACCGAGGCGCTGCTCTCGCGCGTGCTGGAAACCGATGGGGAGGCCGACCCGGATTGCTTCACGCCGCAATTCGTTGAGTTGCTCGAAACCCACGTCTGGGGCCAGGGCTTTCCAGCGCCGAGCTTCTGCGGCGAGTTCGACGTGCTGTCGCAGGCCGTGCTGAAAGACAAGCACCTCAAGCTCAAGCTCGGCCGCGGCAAACAGCAATTCGACGCCATCTGGTTCAACCACGCCGAGCCGCTGGGCGCGTCCGCCTATGTGGCCTACCGCCTCGACAACAACACCTTCAACGGCATCACCCGCGTGCAGATGGTGATCGAGCACGCGCAATAGGCTCCGCGCCGAACCTTGCGCCAGCGCATAAACACATGCCAAAACTGTCTGACGGCGCGCCAACGACGCAGCCGTCGGCCACGGCGGCTGCGTTACAATGCGTGTTTGCCGGCTGGGCAGCAGCCACGCCCGCGCACCCCACGAATTCCTAGCCTCTTCTTCCAAGCGAAATGACTCACGTCGTTACCGAAAGCTGTGTCCGCTGCAAGTACACCGACTGCGTGGACGTCTGCCCCGTCGACTGCTTCCGCGAAGGCCCGAACTTCCTGACCATCGATCCGGACGAGTGCATCGACTGCGCCGTCTGCGTGGCCGAGTGCCCGGTCAACGCCATCTACGCCGAAGAAGATGTGCCCGCCGATCAGCAGAAGTGGATCGCCATCAATGCCGAGCTCGCGCAGGCCGGCTGGCCGTCCATCACCAAGACCAAGGCCCCGCTGCCCGACGCCGACGAATGGAAGGACGTGAAGGACAAGGAGCAGTACCTCGAACGCTGATCGCTCGCCTTCATCGTCACCGCAAAAAAGGTGTTGACGGCGAGAACAGAAACTAGTTAGAATTCATTTCTTCGCTGATGCAGCGATTCCCCGATAGCTCAGTCGGTAGAGCGCCGGACTGTTAATCCGTAGGTCCCTGGTTCGAGCCCAGGTCGGGGAGCCAAA